>JAMWCW010000006.1 GCA_023819145.1 Candidatus Omnitrophota bacterium | reverse complement strand
CGCCGAAGTGGCCAACTAGAAGACGACATGAAGTTGAAAATAGACACGTTTTTAAAGAGTAAATACAACATCTCTACAGAAAAAGGAAATAATAAGTTGGCTATTTGGTTATCAGAAGAAAAAATCAATCGTGAAGATGTGGAAAAGCCGGATAGTCCGGTTGAAGTTTTAATTTTCAAAGAAGCTATCGCCTATGGCTGGGATTGTCCGCGAGCGCAAATTTTAGTTGTTTTTAGGGAATGGAAAAGTCATATTTTTTCAATTCAGACAGTTGGCAGAATTATGCGTATGCCAGAGCCGGATAAGGGACACTACGAAAATGAGATTTTAAATTATGGTTATGTTTATACTAATTTGGACCATGTGGAAATTGAGCGGGAAATGGCAAGAGATTATATCACTATTTACACAAGCAAAAGGAAATTTGATACTAACTTAAATTTAGTTTCTTATTATCCAAAAAGGCATCGGGAAAAAACAAGATTATCGCCGTTATTTACCAAGATATTTTTAGACGAAGCAAAGAAATACGGATTAAAAAAAGAAATTGATAAAAACGATAAAAAAATAAATTTAGGTTTAATTGCCGATTTTCGCGCCCAAGACATTGACGCTTTAGCGCATACCGTTATTATTCGCGACAGAACTATTAGAATAAGCGGAGCAGACGCACAAAAAATATTTGATTATTTTGTCCGTAGAAATTTAACACCATTTTATCCGGAGGATAGATCAGTTGGCAGAGTAAAAGAGTCAATCTATAAATTTTTCTATGAAAATTTTGGTTTTAAGTGGGGTGAAAGCGAAGATGAAATTATTTTAATAACTTTGTCCGAGAAAAACAATCAGCATTTTATTAATGTTTTAGATAGGACAAAAATAAGATACAAAGAAGAAGTTGAAAAAAGAGAAAAAGAGATGGTTAGAGTTGATGGTTGGGATATTCCGGAAAGTTTAACTTTTGGGGAAAATTATGAAGAATTAAAAATTATTAAAGATGATGATGAAGTTTTGGAGATTAAAAAATCAATAATGTTGCTGCTTTTTTTAGAAAAAAATTATGCCGGCAGAAAAAATGAGATAGCGTTTATTAAATTTTTAGAAAAAGCTAACAAAGTTGATTGGTGGTTCAAAAATGGCGACAGAGACGCAACATTTTTTGCTGTTCCTTATGATAACGGAGAAACGAAGCCTTTTTATGTTGACTTTATCGTAAAATTAAAAGACGGAAGGATTGGTCTGTTTGACACCAAAGCCGGAATAACAAAACAGGTTGCTGGTCCAAAAATTGACGGCTTGTATAAATATATTCAAAGCGAAAATAAAAAAGGCAAAAAACTTTTTGGCGGAATAGTTACTAACACTGATTTACGGAATTATCGCGGACGCTGGGTTTATTTTGAAAAAACAAGCAAAGATTTCAAAGATAATTCTTTTGAAAATTGGGTTGATTTGATATTATAATAAAAAATCATCGGCTCGCCTGCGAGGCGGGCAATGCGGGCGGGCCAATCGGCAAAATCCTCTGGATTTTGCTCAAAGAAAATTCTGGCATCGTCCAGCAAACACCACCAAGTTTCTTTTCTTAAATTAATTTGAAGATTTTTGTAAGGGCCAAGATTCAGGCGAAAGAGGAAAGAGTAGAGAGGGAGGATGAGACTCACTTTCAGGTTTATGTAAAATCCCCAGCACGGGAAGGAAAAGCGAACCAGAGAATCATTGAGCTTCTTTCTGAATATTTTTCACTTCCCAAATCCCGCCTTAAAATTATCTCAGGTTTTAAATCAAGAAATAAACTTATAGAAATCTTATAAAGTTATGCGTCTCGGTTTTCATGTTTCCATTTCTGGGAAACTTTCTGAATCAATAGAAAGGGCAAAGAGACTAAATTGCCAGACGATGCAGATTTTTAGCCGCAATCCCCGCGGTTGGCAGTTGAACAAGGTTAAACCGGTTGAAATAGAGGAGTTTAAGAAAAAAAGAAAAAAAGCAGGTATTTATCCTCTTTTTGTGCATGTTCCTTATCTTATTAATCTCGCTTCACCCGAGAAAATTGTCTGGAGAAAATCTATAAAGTTTTTTATGGAAGATTTGCAATTTAGTGAGCTTATTGATGCAGATTATTTAATTACCCATTTAGGTAGCCATAAAGGGAAAGGTGAAAATTTTGGTGAAAGGCGTTTTGTAGAAGGAATAAACATTTCCTTAAACGAAGCAAAGACAAAAATTGAGATACTTTTGGAGAATACTGCGGGGCAAGGAAATAGTATTGGATATAATTTTTTGCAAATTAAAGAAATCAGAGATAAAATTGAAAAAAAGGAGCTAATTGGTTTATGTTTAGATACTGCTCATGTATTCTCTGCAGGATATAGCATAAACACCCCAGAAGGTTTGAACAAGACTTTTAGTGAATTGGATAGTTTAGGTTTATTGAAAAAGCTTAAGCTTATTCATCTAAATGATACCAAAGTAGACTTTGGTGCTCGTGTTGACCGTCACGAGCATATTGGAAAAGGTAGTATTGGCAGAGAAGGTTTCAAGGCAATTCTAAATCATCCTCTTCTCGGCAAACTATCTTTTATTATGGAGACTCCTAAAAAATCCGAGCTTGATGATTTAAGAAATTTAGAAACTGTTCTGAGTCTAACTGCTAAGAAAAAACACACAACCCCTTGACAAAGAGAGAAATATATGCTATATTTTTTAAGGTAATAAAAAAGAGTGTTTTTTATTTCTTTTATTTCCGAATATTTTTAAAAAGTTGTTAAAAAAGGAGGCAAAATGGAGAATAGGTTTGAAGAAAAGAGAGAATCGCCCCGTTTAAGAGTTAATTATGTGATGAAATATTGTAAAAAAGATAATGTAGCGCGTTTTCATGCTTTTTTTAATGATATCAGTGAGAAGGGCATAAGATTTCTCTCCAAAGAAAATCTTCCTAAAGCCACACCGCTCTTTATTGAACTATCTGCAAATGAACCGACCCTTACGCTTAATGGACGGGTGGTTTGGCAGAACAGTTTGGGAAAAAATTTTTACGAGTTGGGGGTAAGTTTTGAGGAAGTTCCTTCAGAGAAAAAGAAACTCCTGGTGAAATATATTGATCATCTTAAGGGTAAATTGGCTTAATTTTTAAACTTTTATTCCTGCCTTTAATCTGTTATAATTTAAGAAAATTCTTTCTTTTTTAAACCTTAGTTTTTAGAAAGTGTCTGTTTTCTATTATGTCAGAAGGCTATTCTTTTAATAATATCGAAGCAAAGTGGCAAAGATATTGGGAAGAACATAAAATATTTAGTGTCGTTTCCAACAAATCCCTTCCTAAATATTACTGCTTGGAGATGTTTCCCTATCCTTCCGGTAAGATTCATATGGGGCATGTGCGCAATTACACCATCGGAGATGTGATAGCCCGTTTCAAGACAATGCAGGGATACAATGTTTTGCACCCCATGGGCTTTGATGCTTTTGGGCAACCTGCGGAGAATGCAGCAATAAAACATAAAGCTGACCCTGCAGAATGGACTTACAAATGCATTGACTGGATGCGTGAGGAATTAAAGAGAATGGGCTTTTCCTACGATTGGGGGAGAGAGATCTCTACCTGTTTACCCGAATATTATCGCTGGAATCAATGGATTTTCTTAAGGATGTTTGAACGAGGGCTTGCATATAAAAAATTGGCAGGGGTGAATTGGTGTCCTTCTTGTCTGACCACACTTGCTAACGAAGAGGTAGTAGGCGGGAATTGCTGGCGATGTGGAAACAAGGTAGGGCAGAAAGAATTGGAGCAGTGGTTTTTGAAAATTACCGAATACGAGGAACAACTTTTAGAGGATTTGCAACAACTAAAATACTGGCCTCCTCAGGTTATTACGATGCAGGAGAACTGGATTGGTAAAAGTGAAGGCGTGGAAATTTACTTTCGTGAAAAAGTAACTGGCGAAATTATCCCGGTTTTTACAACACGTGCGGATACTATTTTTGGGGCAACTTATATCGTGCTTGCTCCGGAACACCCCCTGATCTCAAAAATCAAAAATAGAATATTAAATATTGGGGAAGTAGAGGATTATATCAATAATACCCGAAGTAAAACCAAATTACAACGCACAGATTTAGTTAAAGAAAAGACCGGAGTAGAAATTAAAGGAGTAAAGGCAATCAATCCTGTAAACAATGAAATTATTCCCATTTGGATTGCCGATTATGTACTCTTGGAATACGGAACAGGGGCAATTATGGCTGTACCTACACATGACCAGAGAGATTTCTTATTTGCCAAGAAATACAATTTGCCTATGAGGATAGTAATCAAAGCACTGGAAGGAAAGGGTGGAATCACGCCAGAAGAAATGAGTGAGGCTTATGAAGGTGAAGGGGTTCAGGTTAATTCCGGACAATTTGATGGGCTACCGAATAATGTAGCCAAAAAGAAAATTGCCCAATGGATGGAAGAGATGGATATAGGGAAAAGAACCGTAAAGTGGCGTTTGCGCGATTGGCTCATTTCTCGCCAAAGATACTGGGGAACTCCTATCCCTATTATTTATTGTGACCATTGTGGAATGGTTCCTGTTCCGGAAAAAGACCTCCCCGTGCTTCTTCCCACAAAGGTTAAGATTACTGGTAAAGGAGGTAGTCCTCTGGCGCAAGCTAAAGATTTTGTGAACACAAAATGTCCTGGGTGTGGAGAAGAAGCAGAGCGGGAAACGGATACTATGGCTACTTTTTTTGATTCTTCCTGGTATTTTTTAAGATTCTGTAGCCCCAGAAACAATAGAACAGTATTTGATAGCCAGGACGTAGAATACTGGATGCCAGTAGATCAGTATATCGGCGGCATAGAGCATGCGGTACTACATCTTCTTTATTCGCGTTTCTTTACCAAGTTTTTCCGAGACATCGGTTTGGTCAAGTTTAATGAACCCTTCAAATGTTTATTGACCCAGGGTATGGTTCTGAAAGACGGAGAGGTAATGTCCAAGTCTAAGGGAAATATTGTTGACCCCGATGGAATAATTAAAAAATACGGTGCGGATACTTTGCGCTTGGGAATCCTCTTTGCTGCTCCTCCTGAGGCAGAAATTGACTGGAAAGATGAATGTTTGGAAGGTGCGTGGAGATTTTTAAACCGGGTTTGGAGACTGATTGAGCAATACCAAAGCGCAAAGGGCAAAAAGCAAATCTCAACAGAGCCTTCCAACTCGGATTTAAAGAGGAAGACACATCAGGTGATAAAGTGCGTGACCGAAGACATTGAGGGAGGGTTTAAATTTAATACTGCCATCGCGAGAATTATGGAATTGGTGAATGAAGTCTACAGTAAACAGTTTACAGTCTCCGATGAGGAGTTAAAAGAGGCCATTGAAACCGTGGTTGTGCTTTTATCTCCGTTTGTTCCGCATATCGCCGAAGAGATGTGGGAAAGGCTTGGATATAAAGAGAGCATTTTAAAGAACCCCTGGCCTAAATATAATAAGGAGTTGCTTAAAGAGGAAATGGTTAATCTAGTAATTCAGGTAAATGGCAAGGTTCGTTCTAAAATTGAGGTTTCTTCTTTGATAGGCGAAGAAGCATTGAAACAGATGGTTCTGGCGGATGAGAAGATAAAAAAGTGGATTAAGGACAAACCTCTGAAGAATTTTATTATTGTTCCCGGCAGGCTGGTGAATGTGGTAGTATAGCGTAAATCGGGTATCCCGTGATATTTTAAGGAAAATGATAACTTGGCTTACTCCTCAAGAGAAGAAAGTTCTCCTTTTTATTTTATTCTGTTTCTTTGTAGGGATACTTGTTTCGCGCTATTTAAAACTCCATCCTCTCGCAAAAGAATCTTTTTTTAGTGAAGGCAAGAAAACATCCTTAGTTATCCAGAAGGTAAACATCAATTCTGCAGATTTCTCTCAATTGGTATCTATCCCTGGCATAGGACCGGTGCTTGCAGAGGCGATATTAGAATATCGTAAAATAAGAGGCCCTTTCCGGGAGATGGACCAACTGAAAGAAATAAAAGGGATTGGGGAGAAGAAGCTTCGGGAGATTGTCGAGTATATTGTGTTAGAATAAGACGATTTTTAGCTTATAATTTTCTGTGGAGATAAGGCAAAAAGTTACTCCGTATTTTCCACCGCTTGTTCCAGTAATTTTATTTTTTATTCTGGGGGTAGTTTATGGATATTTTGTTAAGATTAATTTTCCTCTCCTTATTTTCTTAATTAGCCTTTCTTTTATTCTCGCTTGGTTTAATTTAAGTAAAGAAAGATTTAGTTCATACCTTATTTTTATCATCGTCTTTCTTACAGGGATAATTCATTTTGAGAACAAAAATACCCCCTCGACTAATGACATAAGTTATTTTGATGTAGATAGATACAGAAAAATATCGCTTAAGATAAAAGTTTCTTCTTCGCTGAACGAATCCTATGCTCAAAAGAAGGTTGATTTTTTAGCTATTGTTTTGGCTTTCGCAGATGATAGTAATTGGCGACCTATCTCCGGTAGAATTAAGGTTGAAGTCTTCCGCCAAAAACCTGATTTTGCTTTTGGGGATGTTTTAATCTGTAGAGGCTATTTAATAAAACCTAAGCGTCAATTCACGGTTAAAAGCATATATCCTTCCTTAGTGCTTAAAGCCAATAAAATAGAGATTATTGAGAAAGGCAGACATCCTTTTAGATACATATTCTGGGTTAAAAGGAAGTTTAAGAAAACAATTATCCAATATCTTCCCTATCCTCATCAAGCTATTCTTTCTGCTTTAATCTTAGGAGAACGCCAGATCGTACCCAGAGAGATTAGAGAAAGTTTTATGCGCACTGGGACAGTTCATATTTTAGCCATTAGCGGACTTCATGTGGGGATGATTTTATATATACTCTATCTCTTTTTAAAACTATTGAGATTACCTCGAAGGATTTCTTACTTGATGTTGGTTTTTTTAATTTCTTTTTATGCTTTGCTTACAGGAGGTAATGCACCGGTAGCAAGGGCTTCAATTATGGCAATAGTTTATCTAATGGGATTGATTCTTAATAGGGAAGGAGATATTTTGAACAGTCTGGCTTTTGCCTGTTGGCTGATTCTTCTATTTAATCCCCTACAGTTGTTTAATGTGGGGTTTCAGCTTTCTTTTTTGGTGGTTTTTGCTATTTTAGCTTTTACCCCTTTTATAGAGGGTTTATTTTTTAAAAGGAGATTACAGAATTCTTCCCCTTTATCTAAGATAAAAAAATACTTTTTACGTCTCTTTGCCGTTTCTTTAAGTGCTTGGATAGGTTCTTTGGGGTTAGTAGGATATTATTTTAAGATGGTCAATCCCATGTCTATTCTGGCTAATATTTTAGTTGTTCCTTTGGCTTTTATGATTCTTGCTACCGGTTTCCTATTTCTGTTTTCTCCTTCACTTTTAAAACCCCCTTTTGCCTATGCTAATCTATTATCTATTGAGATTCTGATTAAAAGTATTGGGTTTCTGGATAAAGTGCCCGGAGGGACAATTTTTAGCCCATTTTTTTCTTTTCCCGTGGTGCTTTCTTACTATCTTTTCTTGGGAATAGCAATTTTTTTAGTCAAATTTAAAGGTCTTCCTTCCGCAAAAAGAGAAAATTTTTACTCTTGACGATTTAGGAAAATCGTGTTATATAATAAATAGGAGTTTGAAAAATAAATGTGGTTAACTTTATAAAGTAAGAAATACGATGGTTAATCCTTATTTTGAACAAGAACGGCGCAGATATCCGCGGGTTTATGCGAGTCTTCCGATGCAATTTAGGCCCATTGGGGAATTTGATAAATTGCCTCACGAAACTATCACCAAAGACTTAAGTGAAGGGGGACTGAGGTTTAGCGTCGATCGTTTTGTTCCCGTGGGAACCAGGATGGTGGTAAATATTATGTTAGAGGGGCATCGCGAACCTTTGAGGTCAGTAGTGAAGATTATCTGGACAAGGAAACAGCAGTATACAGATAGTTATGAAGTAGGGTGTCAATTTATGAATTTAGCAGACGATATGCGTGCGCGGATAAATCGGTTTGTGAGCCACCAACCCCCTGCCTAATCTTAACTTCTTTTCTTCTTTCTTCGATCTAAATCGTAACGCTCTATTTTTTTGTTCAGTGCTTGACGGGTTATCCCCAGTACTTCTGCTACCTTGGTTTTATTCCAACGCATTTCTCCCAATAACTCAGAAATAATTTTTTTCTCATAATTGTTGATAACGCCTTTCAAAGAGCGTGTTTTTATCTCTTCTATCTTTAATGCCACGCCTCCCGAGCGAATTCTTTCAGAAAGGTCATCAGGGGTGATTTCGTTTGTTTCATTAAGGATAACTGCGCGTTCAATCTCGTGTTCAAGTTCTCTTACATTACCCGGCCAGTCATAATCATAGAGCAGTTTCATCGCGGAGGGAGAAAATCCTTTGATATCCTTGTTTACCTTCTGAGAAAACCGTTTTAGAAAATACTCTGCTAAAATAGAAATATCCTCTTTTCTTTCTCTCAGAGGAGGAATGTGTATCTCCACTACACTGACACGGTAATAGAGGTCACGACGGAAACTTCCCCGGTCAACTTCCTTGGTAAGGTCACGGTTCGTGGCAGCAATAAGGCGAACATCTACTTTTATATCCTGTGTTCCTCCTACTTTCTTAATTACCCCCTCTTGAAGTACGCGAAGTAATTTTGCTTGAAGGTTTGGGCTGATGTCTCCGATTTCGTCCATAAAGAAAGTTCCTTTATCTGCTACTTCAAACAACCCCTTCTTCTCAGCAATTGCTCCTGTAAAAGAACCCTTTACATGGCCAAATAATTCGGTTTCTAGAAGTGTTTCTGTGAGCGCAGAGCAGTTTACCGCTACAAAAGCACCATCTCTTCTTGAGCCATTGTAATG
Organism: Candidatus Omnitrophota bacterium; assembly: GCA_023819145.1. Taxonomy (NCBI): domain Bacteria; kingdom Pseudomonadati; phylum Candidatus Omnitrophota; species Candidatus Omnitrophota bacterium. Next base: position 77,888 of record JAMWCW010000006.1, on the reverse strand, counting down.
GATTGCTCGGGCAACCAGTTCCTTTCCTGTTCCTGTTTCACCGGTGATTAAAACGGTGCTATCTGTTTTTATTACCTTCTGCATTACTTCAAAGACTTCTAACATCTTCGGGCTTTCCCCAATGATTTCGGGGAATAACCTCTCCTCGGTTTCTTTCGGCATTTCTTCACCTCCTTTGAGGCAAAAGGCAAAATTTACTTTTAGCTATTATAAAGAAAATATGTTTAGCTTTCAAGAAAAATCAAAGTTTTTGTTTTCTTAAATGAGAGGGGAGGATATTTAACTCTTCCCGGTATTTGGTTACGGTTCGTCTGGCGATATTTATTCCTTCTTCTTTAAGTTTATCCACAAGGTCCTGATCACTGAGTGGATGATGGGGATCCTCAGATTTAATTAAATCAGCGATTTTTGATTTTAGTGAATCAATAGAAATGTTTCCCGTTTCTCCTTTCACTGCTTTAGTAAAAAAATCCTTCAGTTCAAATATTCCCATCGGTGTATCAATGTATTTACCATTTATGGTTCTACTTACTGTGGATTCATCTACCCCTATTTTTTCTGCTACCTGAGCTAAAATTAGAGGTTTAAGATTACCTTTGCCTTTTTCAAAAAATTCTTTTTGAACATCTATAATGTATTGGGCAATTTTAAGAATGGTTTCGTGGCGTTGATGGATGGCTTTAATTAACCATTCACCTGCAGAGAGTTTGTCCTGAATATATTTTTTGGCATCTTCGGGTGTGTGGGGGTCTTTAATTAGTTTTGTATAATATTGATTTATGCGGATAGAGGGGATGTATTCATTATTAAGTCTGACTAAATATTTTCCTTCTTCGGTTTCTTCCAAGATGAGGTCGGGCAGAACATAGATAGGTGGTTTGCTACTTATTGCCCTTCCAGGTTTAGGATCTAGTTTTGCAATATGTTGAGCTGCATTTTTAAGTTCTTCAGAGGTTATACCGAGTTCTTTAATTATCTTATCGTATTTTTTCGTCTCTAGTTCCAGAAAATGATTTTCTACGATTTTAAAAGCAAGGGTTTCTGTTTCGTTTTTTCTTTTCAATTGTAGAAGTAAACATTCTCTTAAGTCGCGTGCTCCCACTCCTGGAGGATAAAAAGTTTGAATGAGAGAGAGGATTTTTTCTACCTCCGTTATTTCTTTGTTTACATCTTTAGCGATTTCTTCTAAGGGTACACTTAGATATCCATCTTCATCAATATTACCAATTATCGTTTCCCCAACGATGTATTCTTCTTCTGAGATGTCGTTAATACGAAGTTGATGAAGGAGGTCTTCTTGAAGATTGGGAGGGGTAGTAACAAGACTTTCGCGGTAGGCGCGTTTCTTCTCTAATTCTTTTACATTAGGGTCTTTTTCTCCTTCAAAATAATCTGACCAATCATCTTCTATTTCTTCTTGAACAACTGAGTTATCTCTATCTTTGTCTTCGATTTCTATGAGAGGATTTTCCTGAAATTCCTGTTCAAGTAGTTCTCTTAATTCAGGTAGAGTGAGTTCAAGGATATGGATTGCCTTGAACATTTGAGGGGAGAGTTTTAACTTTTGAATAATTTCCTGTCTTAAATTCGGTTCTCCTGCCATTTTAATTATCTCGGTTTTATAAAGATTTTAGCAAAACATACGATAAAATGCAATTATTAGTTGTAAGGTATCGCAACAAAAATTCCTTGCCCAATAAATTTTTTCTTGTTATAATCAATACCTAACTTATAAATTTTTAACTTTGCATTTTGGCTTCTGAACTTATATCTAATGCCGAGGTAGCTCAGATGGTAGAGCGGCGGACTGAAAATCCGCGCGTAGGCGGATCGATACCGCCCCTCGGCATTTCATCTTTTAAGGTATGCGGTATCGGAAAAAGTGAGGTTTGGGGAGAAAAAAGAATTGTTTTCCCCAAGGACATAAACTACCCTGCGGAAGGAAGGAAAATATTAAAAGGAAACCATCAGGGTTGTCTTTTAAGGAGGCGAAAGCCGACGATACCGCCCCTCGGCATTTGCTTTTTAGGAGAGTAGAAGATATAATTTTACGAAGGTAATAATTCTCAATGCGTAAGATGGATAACCGACAGAACAAATTTTTCCAAATCAAATCCCTTAAAAATAAATTTTATCCTGCCCAATATAAAAAGAATAAACGCCGAGAAAAATTAGACCGCCGGACAGCTGCTTAAGGAACTTTTTTAAGAGTATTTCTTGTCTAATATTATGGGAAAGAGATTTGAGGTTTCAGGAGAGTTATTAGAAAGAGCAGGCGATAATGACATTAAAGCATTTGAGGAAATTTACCGCATGACTTCAGCATTTGTCTATAATGTTGCGTTGCGCATTACTTGTAACCAACAGGATGCAGAGGAGGTTACCCAAGATGTATTTATTAAGGTTTATAGAAATTTAAAGAATTTTCGCTTTCGTTCCGCTTTTTCCACCTGGTTATACCGGATTGCGGTAAATACGGCAATTAATAAATACCGGAGGAAGGTTAAAGAACAGAATCTTAATATGGAGTATAAAGAGAATGTAATTTCGGCTTCTGATGAGGAAAAACTAAACGAGGCTCTGGAGAAATCAGATAGCAAAGCAACGGTGGATAGATTACTCAGGTTATTAGATGAAAAGCAGAGAACATGTCTTATTCTTAGAGAAATAGAGGGTTTGAGTTATGAGGAGATAAAAGAGGTATTGAAGATTCCTATCAATACAGTGCGCACGCGTCTTAAACGGGCAAGAGAAAAATTACTTTACTGTGCCCAAAAGGAGTTGATTAAAAATGAAGTGTAAGCATTTTCAGAATTTAATTAAAACTGATTATCTGGATAAAGAACTAAAAGGAGATTTATATCTTAAAGTGGAAGAACATCTAAAGACATGTCCCGTATGTCAGAAGCTAAAAGAAGAACTTTTAAAAGAGAAGGAATTATTTAGAAATTTTCAGGATAATGTAGTTCCCGAGAGTGTTTGGGATAACATCTATAATGAAATAACTCAAGGACCGTTAAAGAAAACATATTGGTTAGATTTATTAAGAGGGTTTATTATTAAGAGAAAAAGGTTAGTTTTTGCGACTCTGTTTACAGGGATATTTATTTTGGGAGGTATTGTTTTAAAGAATGTTATTTCTGAGGAAAAAACAATACAATTTTTGTTTAGGAACTATTTTTTAAATGGAGAAACAAAAGAATTTTTTTATGATTTCGGAACAAGCTTTGAGGAATTTTTTCTTTAAGGGAACTTTTTTAATGGGTTTTGTGTCTAATATGTTAGAAAGGAGGGATGGGTGATGGAGAGAAAAATTAAAACATTTTTTTTAAGTTTGGGGATGGTGTTTTTCTTAGGTTTTCCCCTTTACGCACGGGAACCTTTTGAGCCTAAACAGCATAGAGAAGGAGAACCCCGCTGGAAAAAGCTGGCGAAAATTTTGAATCTTACCGAGGAGCAACAGCAGAAACTCGAAGAAAATAGTAAGAAACAACGAGAGAAGACATCTGAGTTGTTTAAAGCGTTGAAAGAGGAACACAGAAAACTACGCAAAGAATTAGAGAGAAAAGATGTGAGAAAAGAAGACATTAGGCCAATCGTAGATAACATAAAATCTCTGCAGGCAAAATTACTTGAGCAGAAGATAGAAGGAATCTTTGCCGTGAAGGAGATTCTTACTCCTGAACAATTTACCAAATTTCAGGAAATAAGCCAAAAGAGAATGAAACATAAAGAAAGAGATTGGCGTAAAAGTAAATAGGAGGCTCTAGGAATATTTAACTTTCGATTACAGAAGGGCGCATTTTATATAGAATTCCTACCTTTTTTAGGTTAAAATAAACTACATTATGCTAACGTTTAGCATCCGAAGAAGTAGTGCCCTGGAGTTATCTGTTGTTTTGGGAATAATTTTTTTCTTAGCTTTTGTTTTTCTTTGTTATTTTTATTTTTGGGTGACTAAAGCAAAAGAGATGGTTTTACAAGCAGAACTTCGCAACATGCGCATTGCGCTTAACGTGTATAAAGGATTTAATGGAAAATATCCCGATGATATTCGGGAATTAATTGATAGAGAAATCTTTTGGACAAAGTTTAGCCACGAGATGTATAAAAGGCCTTATTTACAACATCAGCGGCTAGATAAGGATAGTTTCCCCATAGACCCCTGGAATAGACATTTTGTTTATAATGCAAGTACGGGGAAAATTTTTTCGCAGGCTAAAAGGTATAAAAACTGGTAAACGGGTATAATTGAGAAGTAGTCCTGTGCCTTTTTGCCGAGATAGCTCAGTGGTAGAGCAATGGTTTCGTAAACCATGGGTCGTGGGTTCAAATCCCACTCTCGGCTTAATTTTTTTAAGGGATAGAATTAGCAACCCACAGCTCTGGGCTTAAATTTCCTCTTCTGGTTTTTTTGATATGCAGATGTGCAAAAGTTTAATCTTTTTCTTTAAGAAGTGTATTTGAAGGATGTATTACTTTGGTAGGACAGACTTTTACGCATTCTCCGCACTGAGTGCATTTCGCATAGTCAATTAAGGCAAGGTTATTCTTTACATGGATAGCATCTGAAGGGCACACTTTTTCGCATTTAAGACAGCCAATGCATCCATTTTTGCAGTATTTGCTTACCAAAAATCCTTTATCAAGGGAGTTACACATTACATAAATTTTTTTATCCATCGGCCTTAAAACAAGGATTTTTTTAGGACATGCTTTTATACATAATCCGCAGGCAGTACATTTTGTTTCGTTAATTACTGGTAATTGCTTATCTCTATCTATATAGATTGCTCCAAAAGGACACACCTTTTCGCAATCGCCAAAACCCAAACAGCCGTAGGGACAAGTCTTTTGACCACCGGATAAAAGGTTAGCTGCTATACAAGAATATGTCCCCTGATAAATAAATTTATCGGTAGCAATACCGCCACCGTTACAGATAAGGGTAGCCACTAATTTAGTTTCTTCTTTTAGTTCCTTTCCTAAAATTGCGGATATTTTTTGCTTTGCTTCGGTATTTGCTGGAGCACAGGAAATAGGCGAAGCTTTTCCTTTAGCAATTGCCTCGGCTAGACCGAAACATCCTGCATAACCGCAGGCGCCACAGTTTGCTCCAGGTAAGAATTCCAGAATTTTCCCGATGTTTGGGTCTTCTTCAACTTTGAAGACTTTAAAGGCAAGACTGAGTCCGATCCCAAACAATAAACCCAAGATGCTTAAAGTTAAAATTGGTACTAACATTTTCGCGTCTTTATAATTTTTATAGTTTAAACCCGGAAAACCCTAAGAACGCAATAGACATTAAACCTGCAACAATAAAGGCAATAGGGATATTTTTTAGTGGTTCAGGAATTTCTGCCAATTCTAAACGTTCCCTTATTCCTGACATGAGAAGTATTGCTAAAGTGAATCCAATTCCTGCAGAAAAACCCTGCAAAAGTGAATAAGAAAAACTATTTTTTAATATTTCCTTCTCTTTAAAAAACATTTCGCTATTTAAAAGCGCTACTCCTAAAACCGCGCAGTTGGTTGTAATTAACGGAAGATATATTCCAAAAGCACGAAAAAGAACAGGAGAGAATTTACGAATAAAAATTTCTACCAATTGAACAAAGGTAGCGATAACGAGAATAAAAGAAATGGTGCGTAGATAAATGAGGTCATAGGGTATAAGGACAAATCTGTATATTAACCAAGTGATTAGAGAAGCCATAGTCATAACAAAAGTTACTGCCAGTCCCATTGATAAGGCGGGTTTAGTCTCTTTGGATACGCCAATGAAAGGACAAAGCCCTAAGAAACGCGTAAGAATAAAGTTGTTGATAAATATTGCGCCAATAACAATCATTATATACTGAGTCATATTCTGTTAAAATCCGAAATGTCGCAAAAAATCTAAATATTTAAATTTTAAAACAAGAGGCACATTTAAATCTTTTCGGTTTTTGATATTCGGTTTTCTGATTTTTTAACTTTATCCAATTAGTTAAACCGATTAAAAGTCCAATAGTTAAAAGTGCGCCGGGAGCAAGTATCATAATAATTAAAGGGGAAAAATTATTTATAAGGGGTATGCCTAAAAAAGTTCCATTACCCAATATTTCTCTGATGCTGGCGATGAGAGTAAGGGCCAGAGTAAAACCTAATCCCATCCCAAGAGCATCAAAGATAGAGAGGATGATAGAATTTTTAGAGGCAAATGCTTCTGCTCTTGCCATAACAATACAATTTACTACAATGAGGGGGATAAAGATTCCTAAGGATTTGCTTAGGGCAGGCACGAAAGCTTTCATTACCAACTCGGTAATAGTAACAAAGGTAGCAATAATCACGATGTAACAGGGTATTCTTATCTCTTGGGGAATAATACGGCGTACAGAAGAAATAATTACATTTGAGCCTAAGAGCACAAAAGACGCTGCTATTCCCATACCTACGGCATTGATTACATTAGTAGAAACTGCTAAAGTAGGACATAACCCTAGGATTAAGCCAAAGGTAGGATTTTGAATGGTTATTCCTTTTTTAAATTCTTGCCATAAGTTCATCATAATTTAGAGTTTATTGTTTGAGGTTTAGAGTTTGTCCTTTTAAAAATTCTTCGATATTTTTTCTTACTCCTTCTATTATCGCTCGACTAGAAATTGTGGCTCCAGAAATAGCATTTATTTTGGACAAGTTTAATTCTTTTATGTTTTTATGCTTAAACTGGGATAAAAACCATGGTTCTTTTTCCCCATATTTTACCTCAGAGATTCTAGCTCCCAAACCAGGAGTTTCTTTCTGTTCCAGGACATTAACTCCTTGAATCGTGCCTTCCTGATTAAACCCGACAAGCATTTCAATTGGTCCTGCATATCCTTTTGCAGAAACCCTTATAACAAACCCGATGGGTTTCTCATCTTTATATACTAAATAGTGGTTATCCAATTTTTTAAAATTTTCACCTTCGGGATAGACAGTGCTTAATGCTTCCTTCTCTTCCTTTTCTTTCTGTATAATAATTAAAGGATTAGTTTTTTTATAAGTGAAAGAGAGAATAAGAGACGCAGTTAGACACACCAACATTAAAATTATACCAAACCTAACCATTTCAGTTAAACACGAAGTTCTAAACTCTAAACAATTCAAAATTTCCCAAATCCATTATTTAGGGTTTGGAGTTTTTGTATATCCAAATTTTTTAGTTTTTGTGTATCTGTCAATTAGAGGAGTAAAAGCATTCATGATAAGGATAGAATAAGATACTCCTTCCGGATACCCTCCAAATTTACGGATTAAAAAGGTTAAGATACCACAACCAAAGCCAAAAATAATCTGTCCCCTTCGGGTTAAAGGAGTAGTTACATAGTCAGTCGCCATAAAGAATGCTCCCAAGAATAACCCACCGCTTAGAAGATGAAATAACCAGTTGCCTTTAAATAGTGTGTTCCCCATAAACATCCAACTGAGAATTCCTAAAGTAAAGATAAAAGTGAAAGGAGTATACCAGTGGATATAACCTTTACAAAGAAGAAAGAGAGCTCCGCAAATAATTGCCAAGATACACACCTCGCCAATGCATCCCCCACGGTCTCCAAGGAAAAGCTGTAGATAAGAAGGAAGGGGGTGAGAAATTTTTTCTTTTATAATTCCTAGTGGTGTGGCGGTGGTTAAAGTGTCTATTTGCCAACGTGGTGGAGTCCAGTTAGTCATGAAACGCGGTGAGGAAGCGACGAGAAAAGCTCTTCCGGCTAAAGCGGGATTAAAGATATTGTGTCCTAACCCTCCAAATGAATGTTTGACGATGGCGATTGCAAAGAAACTTCCAAGCGCAGGGATCCACCAGGGGACCGATGGAGGAAGGTTGTAGGCAAGAAGGAGTCCCGTAATAAAACAAGAACCATCAGAAATGGTTGTTTTTTTATGTCTTAATTTCTGAATAATCGCTTCCGTTAAAAGAGCAGTGATTAAAGAAACAATAATTACTTTCAAAGCAGATAAGCCAAAAATAAAGACCCCCGCACATCCTGTGGGAATAAGTGCTAAAACTACCGACCACATAATCCTTTTGCAGGAGTCCTTAGTCTTTATGTGTGGAGATACAGAAACTATAAGACTATTCATTTTTAGTTTAGGTCATTAAAACTAGGTTCGCTCGTTAAGCTTGGTGAACGAGTTTAACGAAATTAACGAGTAAATTGTTTTGCTAATTTTATAAATTGCACTAAATCTCTTCTTGTGGGACAAATGTAGCTACAAGCGCCACATTCAATACAATCTAACGGTGAATATTCTTTTGCAATATTCCATTTATTATATTCTCCGGCTAAACCAATAGAAGCAGGCATAATCTGCATCGGGCATACTTCAATACATTTTCCACAACGGATACAGGCGGTTGAATTTTCTAAGTTTAGTTCTTCATCAGTAAGAAATAAAACACCGGAGGTTCCTTTTATTATGGGGGTATCTAAACTCCATTGAGCAATTCCCATCATTGGGCCTCCGAAGATTATTTTTTTAGGTTCTTTAATAAATCCTCCACAATATTCGACGATGTCAGAAAGTAAAGTACCCATTTTTACTTTGAAGTTTCCTCGTTTCTTAATTGCCTTTCCCGATATAGTGATTATTCTTTCATAGAGGGGCTTTCCTAAATAAACTGCTTCGTATACAGCAAAGACAGTTCCCACATTGTGGACTAATGTTCCGACATCAAAAGGGAGTCCTCCCGAAGGGACGATACGTCCAGTTATTGCTTTAATGAGTTGTTTTTCTCCTCCCTGAGGATATTTAGTTTTTAAAATGAAGGTTTTTATTTTATTTAATCCAAGTTTATGGAGATTTTCCTCTATGGTTTTTATTAACTCTTTCTTATTATCTTCAATTCCTATGAAAACACTCTTTGGAGAGATTATTTTTATAATAATTTCTAAACCTTTAAAGACTTCGATTGGTTTTTCTTGCAAAAGTCGCTCATCGCAAGTAAGATATGGCTCGCATTCTGCGGCATTGAGGATTAATGTGTCGATGGGCTTGGGAGATGAGAGTTTAACGTGCGTAGGAAACCCCGCTCCTCCTAAACCCACAATACCGGCTTCCTGAATTATTTTTTTTAACTCTGGGGGAGATAAATTCTCGGGATTTTCTTTGGTAAATGGTATAAAATCTGGGTGAACTCCTGTATCTTCAATAAAAATCGCTAAAGACTTACCCAGGATAGGGTGGTTGAAATAATCTATTTTGGAAACTTTTCCAGAGATAGAGGCATGAATGGGTGCGGAGATATATTTATCCGAGGAAGCAATTTTCTGTCCCATGCTTACCACTTCTTCGGGTTTAACTAAAGGTTCAGCGGGGCTACCGCTATGCTGGATGAGAGGTAAGACCACTTTCTGGGGAGAGGGTATTTCCTCAAGGGGATAATTTTGGGTTAGGTTCTTATAGGTAGGGGGATGTATTCCCCCTGGGAATGTTTTTTTAAAAAACATTTTCTACACTCAGTTATTGTTGTTAAAGCACAAAAATTTTGATTTATTATAATATAGAGATATTCAGGAAGTCAATGGAATTTACAATCTCAGATGCCTCAATAATAAAGGGGTTTTCTATGAGAATCTGTAATTAAAGGAAGGGACAAATTTCTAATAAGAGGTGTTTAGAAAGTCTCCTGTTTATTTTTGACTACAAAAAAGGAGTAGTATTTAATTTATCCTTGACAGTTTTACTTTTTTTATCTATACTCTACTAAGTCAATAGAGATTATATAAATTATGAAAATAACCTATAAAGGAGATTATGCACTGAAGACAGTTTTGGAATTGGCGCTACACTATGGCGACAGAGTAGAGACCATTTCTAAATTAAGTAGCCGTTTGGATATACCGGAAAAGTTTTTAGAGCAGATATTAAGGGAGTTAAAAAGAGGAGGATTTGTAGAAAGTAAAAGAGGGAGTGTGGGAGGTTACTTTTTGGCGCGACATCCTTCGCAGATAAAACTGGGTGAGGTGGTACGTTTTATGGAAGGAGCCATCGAACCAATTGCCTGTGTAGATGAAGGATATAAAGGATGCCAGGAAATAAACAGTTGTGTTTTTCGCAGAATATGGAAAGATGTTACTAAAAAGACTGAAGAGGTTATTGACAGTGTAAGTTTTGAGGATTTGGTCAATGAAATTAGATCAAAAAAGAAACTTTTAATCTACACTATTTAAAATGTTGGTTTTAGAAAGAAAAGTTTTGGAAAAGATAATTAAACACTGTAAGAAAGAATTCCCTTTAGAAGCATGCGGGATATTTGTAGGTAGGAATGACAAGGCAGAAAAAATTTTTGCCCTTCCCAATATCGAAAAAGACTCTACTAGATTCCTTGCTGATGCGAAAGAGCAATTAAAAGCATTCAAAGAAACAGAAAAGTTAAAAATGAAAATATTAGGGATATATCATTCTCACCCCGACGGTTCAGCTTATCCCTCAAGCAGAGACAGAGAACTTGCATTTTATCCTGATTTTTTTTATCTTATTGTTTCGCTAAAAAATTTTAATAATCCTGAAATTCGGGTTTACAGAATCAATGGAGATAAAATAGAAGAAGAAAAGATGAAGATACAAGGAGGTCAAAATGCCTTTCGGAGATAAGATAGCTAAGAATGTTCTGGAGTTGATTGGCCAGACTCCTCTGGTAAGATTGAATAAAATTGTTGATTTAGAACATGCCCAGGTTTTAGCAAAATTAGAAAGTTTTAATCCTGGTGGAAGCATAAAAGATAGAATATGTCTTATGATGATTGAGGTGGCAGAGGAGGAGGGAATGCTTAAGCCTGGCGGGACAGTGATTGAACCCACCAGCGGCAATACAGGAATCGGTTTGGCTATGGTCTGTGCAGTAAAAGGGTATAAATGCATTCTTACGATGCCCGAAACAATGAGTTTAGAGAGAAGATGTATTCTTGAATCCTACGGAGCAGAGGTAATACTTACTCCCGGAGACGCGGGGATGCAGGGGGCAATAAGAAAAGCAGAGGAACTTCTGAAAAAAATACCCAACAGTTTTATGCCCCAGCAGTTTAATAATTCAGCAAACCCCGAGGCGCATCGGAGGATGACTGCCCAAGAAATCTGGAATCAGACCAAAGGAGAAATAGATGCTTTTGTAGCAGGAGTAGGCACAGGAGGAACAATTACCGGCGTAGGGGAAGTTTTGAAAAAGAAAAACCCCAAAATTAGAATTGTGGCAGTCGAACCGGAAACAAGTGCAGTTTTATCGGGAAGGGATAGTGGTGTGCATAAGATTCAAGGAATTGGAGCAGGGTTTATACCCCGCGTTCTCAACAGAGAGATTATTGATGAAATAGTTCGAGTTTCTGATGAGGATGCTTTTAAAATTGCTAAAAGATTAGCCTGGGAAGAAGGGATTTTCGTAGGGGTTTCTTCAGGTGCAGCCTGTTGGGCAGCACTTAAGGTAGCAAATAACCTCAGTAAGACAAAGAAAGTAGTGGTTATTTTCCCGGACAGGGGAGAAAGATACATCTCCATAATGCAATAAACTTTAGGATATTTGCATTCTTTGTGGTAAAATACTTAAAAATTAATAAGGAGATTTTAGAATATGGAGGGAGAAAAATTAGAGAGTTTTAGAATTAGTCCTGTGGAGTTAAAGCAATGGGCTTACTTAAGACAGAGACAGAAAGATTTTTTTTGTTTGCGAATTAAGAATTCTTTAGGTATGTTAAGTTCGGAACAACTCGCAAAGCTTTCGGAATTGGCTAAGAATTATGGCCAGGGGTTTGTGCATCTTACTCCACGCCAAGGCATAGAAATTCCTTATGTCCATCGGGATAACCTTCTTTTGGTTAAGGAAGAATTAGAGAAGGTTAACTTGAGTATAAGTGTGAGTGGTTCAAGAGTGAGGGCAGTAGTTTCCTGTCCGGGAAATCGTTGGTGTCCTTGGGCATGGGTTGACACACTTAATCTTGCAGAACAGATTGAACGGGAATTTTATGGTAAGGAAGAGATAGAAATTTTTTCTTGGGATGCCGAGGCAGAGAAAGGGTTAACAATTCCAGAGATAAATCGCGAGGTTTTGGAAACCCGTATAAAAAATAAAATTAGTCTGCCCCACAAATTTCGTATTAGTATCTCTGGTTGTACTAATTCCTGTGCAAGAGCACAAGAAAATGAGATTGGTTTCTGTGGGCAGGTAATGCCTGAATGGCATAAAGAGAAATGTAATTTCTGTAGAACCTGTGAAGGAATTTGTCCTACCGATGCAATCAAGATTCATCCGCGTAAGAAAGAGATTGAATTAGAGGAGTCAAAATGTGTGTATTGTGGTCTCTGTATTCTCAATTGTCCCCAAAGTGCTTGGCAGATAAAACTCTTTGGGTTAGCAATGTATGTGGGAGGAAAATGGGGAAGGTTTCCGCAGTTAGGAAGAAAAATCGCCAATTTTTTAGATGAGAAACAGGCGCTTAATGCGATAAAAAAGACTCTTAATTTCTATGTTAAAGAAGCAAAAAAAGGAGAGCGTTTAGCAAATATTCTGAATCGTGTAGGGATTGAGAAATTGCGTCAGGAAATAATTTAGGAATAAGTTGACAGTTTAAAGTTATAAATAGGATGGAAATCCTATAATAATTAAGTTTCTCTTAGAGATGTTAGATATGCTCCATAATTTTGAAAGATACCTTGTAAATATATCACTCCTTACCTATATCTTAGCATTTTTAGGGGGTGTTTTGATGAGTTTTACTCCTTGTGTATATCCTTTAATTCCTGTGACTGTAGGCTATATTGGTAGTCATAGTATAGGTTCAAAGTTTAGAGGGTTCTTTTTAAGTATTTTTTATGTCCTTGGTTTTGCAGTAGTTTATTCTTTATTAGGTATAGGAGCAGTACTTACAGGAAAAGTATTTGGAGAGTTGACTCAACACCCCTTAAGCTACGTTATCGTGGGCAATTTTTGCTTACTTTTTAGTCTTTCTTTATTTGGAGTATTTGAACTTCCTATTCCAAGATTTCTAAAAGAAAAAAGATGGGAGGTTGAGAAAAAAGGTTTTTTAGGTGCGCTTTTTGTGGGCATGGTTTCGGCGTTAGTTATCAGTCCATGCACTACTCCAGTGTTGGGCGCAATTCTTTTATCTGTGGCAATTAAGAGAAATATTTTTTTGGGGATGAGTCTCCTTTTTGTTTTTGCATATGGCATGGGGTTGATTATGATTATTGTGGGAACGTTTTCAGGAATATTGGCCAGCCTTCCTAAATCCGGTAGATGGCTAATGAAGATAAGAAAAATTTTTGCTTGGCTTTTGTTATTGGCAAGTGAATATTATTTTCTTAAGGCGGGGAGAATACTATGAAAAATAAAGGTTGGATAATTTTAATTTTGTTTTTGGTAATCTTAGGATTATCGGGATGGAAATTGTTCCATAATGCCACAGATAGAGTAAATGAGGAAATAACAAATAAGACAGAAGCTTCTTCTTCAGTTTTAAAAGCGTGGGAATTTAGTCTACCAGATGTTTCGGGAGAGGTATTTTCTTTAAAAGATTTTAGAGATAAAGTTGTGCTTTTGACATTTTGGACGAGCCGCTGTCCTTATTGTATAAGAGAGATTCCTATACTTAAAAAAATTCATGCTAAATATGGTGGGAAAGATGTGGAAGTTCTAACGGTGATTATTGGCGAAGGTAAGGAGATTGTAAATAGAATTAAAAAAAAAGAAGAGATTCCTTATCTTATTCTTTTGGATGAATATATGGAGGTTTCTCATCTTTATAAAGTGATTGGGGTCCCCACGGATATTATTATTGACCGTGAGGGTAATATAAAGTATTATAATTTTTTCTGGCCAAATAATCTGGAAGAAATCATAGAAGAACTTCTTTAAAAGAGAATAAAGGAGGTAAGCAAACTATGTCTTATGTATTAGGATTGCGTTGTCGGGAATGTGGAAGAGAGTATCCTAAAGATGTGCTTTTTGTTTGTGAATACTGTTTCGGTTCTTTAGAGGTTGTTTATGATTATGCAAAAATAAAAAAAATTATGACCAAAAAAGAAATTTCTAAACGTCCATATAATCTTTGGCGATATCGGGAATTGTTGCCTTTAGATAAAGAGCCAACAAGTGGTTTGCATTCAGGATTTACTCCTTTAGTCCGAGCACATAATCTTGCAGATTATTTGGGAGTGAAAGAGATTTATATTAAAGATGATTCTGTGAGTCATCCTACACTTTCTTTTAAAGATAGAGTGGTAGCGGTGGCGTTGTCTAAGGCAAAGGAGTTTGGTTTTAATACCGTAGCCTGTGCTTCAACAGGAAATTTAGCAAACTCTGTTTCGGCGCAGTCAGCTCTTTGTGGCTTACGTAGTTTTATCTTTATTCCTGCAGACTTGGAAATGGCAAAAATTGTTTCCACACTTGTTTATGGTGCTTCGGTTGTAGCCGTAGAGGGCAATTATGATGAAGTAAATCGTCTTTGCACAGAGATTGCTTCCCGATATCGATGGGCATTTGTAAATATTAATATTCGTCCTTATTATGCAGAAGGTTCTAAGACTTTTGGTTTTGAAATTGCCGAACAATTAGGATGGAGGCTTCCACAGAATATCGTTGTTCCCGTTGCGGGAGGGTCTTTAATTTCAAAAATCTGGAAGGCATTTCAAGAGTTATATAAACTAGGGTTTGTGGATAAGCCAAGGACAAAAGTCTATGCTGCGCAGGCAGAGGGTTGTTCTCCGGTAGTAACTGCAATTAAAGAGAATTCAGAGATAATCAAACCTGTAAAACCCAAGACCATTGCTAAATCTTTAGCCATCGGGAATCCTGCGGATGGTTATTATGCAGTATCGACGGTAAAAGAATCTCGAGGGTCGGGAGAGAATGTTTCTGACGAGGAGATTGTTGAAGCAATCCAAATTTTAGCAAAAACTGAAGGTATTTTCACAGAAACTGCTGGTGGTGTCACCTTAGCCGCGACTAAAAAGCTGATTGAGAATAAGATAATTCCTAAGGATGAGTCGATTGTTGTTTCTATTACGGGTAATGGATTAAAGACACAAGATGCAGTTATTCCTAAGCTAAAAAAACCATGGAGAATTAAGCCGAGTTTAGAATCTTTTATAGAGAATCTTAAAATACACGAAGAATAAAGTAGGAGGTATTATATGGCAGTAAAGGTGCGTATTCCTACCCCTTTGCAGAAAATAACAAATAATCTCGCGGAGGTCGAAGCAGAGGGGAAAAACATTGAGGAGTTGGTAGAAAGTTTAGAAAAAAAGTTTCCGGGTATAAAAGAAAGGATTGTTGATGAAAAAGGGAAAATTCGCAGGTTTGTTAACCTATATGTTAATGACGAGGATATCCGTTTTTTACAAATGGAAAAGACTCCTTTAAAAGAAGGGGATGAGATTTCTATAATTCCTGCTATTGCCGGAGGATAGATAATGATGGAGAAAATCAAAGAACTTACTTCTTATGATTTAGAGCGATATTCAAGACAACTAATCATTGAAGGCTGGGGTGAGGAGGGGCAAAAGAAGATAAAAAATGCCGAAGTCTTTATTGCCGGAGCTGGGGGGTTAGGGTCACCTGTAGCAATATATCTTGCAGTAGCAGGGGTTGGGAAGATTAATATTTGTGATTTTGATATTTCTGAACTCTCCAATCTTAATCGTCAAATACTGCATCATGATAAACGCCTTGGCATAAATAAAGCCCTATCGGCTAAGGAAACACTCAAAGTGCTTAATCCTGTCATAGAGGTCAAGGATATACCTGAGAAGATAACGGAGGAGAATGTAGATAGCTTTGTAGGAACAAGTCAAATAGTTGTAGATTGCATGGATAACTTTGAGACGCGTTTAGTTCTGAACCAGTGTGCGATTCGTAAGAAAATTCCGTTTGTTTATGCCAGTGTTTGGGGTATGAGCGGATATTTGAGCTTTATTCAGGTTCCTCAGACTCCCTGCCTTTTTTGCATCTTTCCTGAGGCCCCTCCAAAGGAAAGATTTCCGGTTGTTGGTGCTACCCCAGGGGTAATTGGCTGTTTAGAAGCGTTAGAGGTGCTCAAATATTTAACAGGTGTTGGAGAGAATCTTAGGAATAGACTGCTTATTTGGGAAGGCAATAACATGGATTTTAAGAAAATCGCCCTTAAGCCCAATAAGAACTGCCCTGTTTGTGGACCTCTACGTGAGTAGAGGGCTAATAGGCGGAATTTACCTTAATTCTTTCTTTAGAGTCATAAACGATGAAAAGGAGGTGGATATGAAAAAAATGGTACATTTAGTATTTCCTCAGAATTTAGTTAAAAAACCAGTTATTTATAATATGGCAAAGAAATTTAATATCATTCCTAATATCCGGAGAGCAAGGGTTACGGATACAGTGGGTGAGGTGACTTTGGAACTTAGTGGGACAAAAGAAAATCTGGAGAAAGCAAGGGTCTATCTGGAGAAATTAGGCATAAAGGTAGAGTCGGTGGTAGGAGATGTGGTAGAGTAGTTTCTTGACAGAGGATTTCATTAATGTCTCATAATCGAGAGGTTAAAGCAAAAGATTTCCTTTGCGATATTTTTTCTCCAGTTAAAAAAGAGTTATCTTTATGGGGGAATTCTTACAAAGATATTCTTACAAGAAAAGAGAAGGAATTCTTTCCCCTCTGTGAATACCTCCTTTCCCTTCCTCAGAGAGAGATAAGGCCGGGGCTGGTTTTTCTTTCCGCGAAATCTGTGTGTAGAAATAGTCTCGATACTTTGAATCTTTCCAGCTTAGATAAATTTGCTGTTTCTATAGAAGTATTTAATACTGCAATATTGCTTCAAAACAGTGTGATGCAAAACATAGATGAGGAGCAAGGAGAAAATTTAAATTCTAAAAGGGGGCAAAGAAGTTATACTCTTTTATTTTCTGAATACCTTTTCTCTCGTACTTTTGGTCTTCTGATAGATGTGGGTCAGCAAGAAATCATTAAAAGATTTATGAACATTTTGGATGCGATGATTGAGGTAAAGATAAAAGAAAAAAATCCTATAAATAATTTTGAGGAAAGTGAATATATTGAGAGAATAAAAAATAAGACTGCCTCTCTTATGTCTACTGCTTGTTGGGCAGGAGCGTCTATTGTGGGAGGGGAAGGTTTGTTCATAAAGGCAGTGGAGAATTTTGGTTTAAATTTTGGTTTAACGCTCCAGATTGTAGATGATTGTCTCAACATCATCTCTGAAGAAGAATCTTTCATTCAGGAATTAGAGAATAAAAAGATTAATTTTTCTTGTATCTATCCATTTTCTTTTCTTTCCCGAGAAGAGAAAAGAGAGATTTTTAATTTTCTGAGGAATAGAGCGACTATGCCCCGGGCAAGAATTCTTGCTTTGGTTTACCGGGCAGTAGAGTTAGCTTTAAAAAAAGCAAAGCTTTTTTCCGATAAGGCAAAAAAGGATATAAATTGCCTCCCTCAAAGCAAATTTAAAGAAAGTCTGATTGCTTTGGCGGACTTTCCACTGGAAAGATTGGCAAAATAGAAAATGAAAAAAACTGGTTTGGTGCAAGTATATTATGGTCGCGGTAAAGGAAAGACTACTTCTGCTTTAGGCCTTGCCTTGCGAGCATGGGGCTGGGGAAGAAAAATAATAATCTTTCAGTTCTTTAAACCCAAAAATCTTCTCTCAGGAGAAGTTAAAGCAATAGAAAAGTTAGGAGAAGGTATTAAGATTGTGCGTTTTGGGCAAAGACATCCTATTTTTTGTAAAAAAATAAAAAAAGAAAAGGCAAGGAATGTTCTAAACAAAGCTTTAAAAGAAATAAGGCATAGTCTTAAAGTCGGAAATTACGACCTGGTTATTCTTGATGAAATTCTCAATGCAGTTGATTGTGATTTGATTTCAGAAGGGGATATAATTGAGTTGATAAAGAATAAATCTAAATCCACAGAATTAATTATTACCGGCAGGCCTTTGGTTAATAAATTGAGGGAATATGCGGATTATATCAGCGAAATAAAAGAAATTAAACATCCTTTTCAAAAAGGGATAAAGGCAAGAGAAGGAATCGAATATTAAGAATTTAAATGGAGAAAAACCCAAATTCTAAACTTAAAATCCTAAATCCTAAAGGGATAATTTTGGGATTTTTGATTTTAGGTTTGGTTTTTTCTCTATCTTGGGTGTTTGCTCAGGATTTAAGAATTGTTTCGCTCGCTCCCAGCACTACGGAAATTCTCTTTGCTTTAGGTTTAGGGAGAAATATTGTGGGTGTGGACAGTTTTTCCAATTATCCTTCTCCAGCAGAAAACATCGAAAAGGTAGGGACTTTTAGCCAACCTAGTTTGGAAAAAATCATTTCTCTTAAGCCAGATATAATTTTTACTACCGGTTTAGAGCAAAACTCTATTATTTTAAAATTGAGACGCGCAGGACTGAAGGTATTTATTGCCGATCCAGAGAATATTAAAGAGCTTTTTCAAAATGTTCTGGAAATAGGTAAAATTACTACTAGAGAAGAAGAAGCAAAGAACCTTGTTTTTCACCTGGAGCAGGAATTGCTAGAGATTCAAAGCGAGCTTAACAGGATAGATGTTTCAAAGCGACCAAAGGTTTTTTTAGAAATTTGGTATCCACCTTTAATTACCTGTGGAAACAGTTCCTATTTAGATGAAATGATTTCACTGGCGGGAGGAATAAATATTGCCCGGAATATCAAGAGAAAATTTTCTCGCATCTCTGAGGAATTTGTGATTAAAAATTCTCCGGATGTAATTATTAGAGCTTATATGTATAACGGAGTAAAAAATGAGAATAATTTATCATATCGTTATGGATGGAATGTGATTAGAGCGGTAAAGAATAATAGAATTTATGCAGACATAGACCCTGATATTCTTCTACGGCCAGGCCCGCGCATAATCGAAGGGATAAAACAACTCTTTGTGAGATTTTATGGAAAAGAAACTTCTGGTGAATAGAAAAAAAGGTATTTTGTTAATCTCAATACTCATAATCTTTCTATTGCTTTCAATCATATGTTCTGCTTTCTTGGGGACAGTTTCTCTATCCTTTAAAGGAATTATCATTTCTGAGGTAGAGAGAATTATCTTTGTTCTTCGTCTTAAACGCATCATTCAAGGTGCGATGATTGGGGGAATGCTCTCGGTTGCGGGAGTGATTTTTCAGGCGGTATTACGTAATCCCTTGGCAGACCCTTATATTTTAGGAGTGTCCAGCGGTGGAGGATTAGGAGTAGTAGTGGCGATGGTTATGGGAGGGACTTTGGTTCGTTGCGGAGTACTGTATCTTCCGTTGAGTGGTTTTTTGGGTAGTTTACTGAGTATCTTTATGGTTAAAAGATTAGCCCAAGTAGAAGGGAGACTTCCTCCGCAAAATTTGCTTCTTTCGGGAGTGGTTGTAGGGGTAATTTTAACTAATATTCTTATATTTATAGTCTGGCTTTTCGAAGATAAACTGATGCGCGGAGTTATGGGATGGCTTTTGGGTAATTTAGAGGTAGTAGATAATTCTCTTTTATTGACTACGGCGATTATTGGAATTTTCGGTGTAACAATTTCCTTTTTATTTGCCAGAGAACTTAATGCAATCTCTTTAGGTGAGGAAGAGGCGGTTTCATTAGGGATTGAGGTTGAAAAGATTAAACGCCTGCTTATCTACGTTGCTTCCTTAATTACTGCCACTGCAGTGGCAGTATGTGGAATCGTTGGTTTCGTAGGTTTAATTGTACCCCATATTATACGTTTTTTCTCAGGGAATGAACATCGCTTGTTAATACCATCTTCTTTCTTAGGAGGAGCAATTTTTATTATCATCTCCGATACCTTTGCACGTACTGTTTTTAGTCCGATAGAGATTCCTATTGGTGTAATTACTGCTTTTATTGGGGGGTTGGTTTTTATTTATCTACTGCAAAAAAAGAAGAAAGTTGTTTTTAAATAGTGATGACCGAAAAGAAAATTTTACTGAGTGTAGAAAATCTTTCTTCCGGTTATGGAAGAAAGACTGTTTTGAAAAATATAAACTTTCAAATTAAGGAAGGAGAGTTTTTAGGAATCATTGGTCCAAATGGAGCGGGAAAATCCACTCTTTTAAGGAATATTTTAAGAATATTACCTTCTTTAAAAGGAAAGATACTTTTTCGGGATAAAGACATACGTAGTATCTCTCCAAGAATTCTTGCGCAGGAAATTGCTTATGTTCCTCAACAGACTCAAGTCTGGTTTAGTTTCTCGGTTTTGGAAATTCTCAAGATGGGAAGGTACCCTTTTTTGAAACGGTATAAAGTAGAGAGAAAAAAAGACTGGGAAGTAATTGAGGCGAAGGTAAGACTCACGGGGATAGAAAATTTTATTTCAGCAAGTATTGATGAATTGAGTTTGGGAGAGAAACAAATGGTTTTTATTACCCGTGCGCTTATTCAAGAGCCGACTCTCATTTTATTGGATGAGCCAACTGCACATTTGGATATTGGGCATGAGATAAAAATATTTGACCTTCTGGATAAATTGAACCGCCAGAAAAACATCACGGTCATTTCGGTACTACATGACCTTAATTTAGCAAGCCAATATTGTAACCGTTTGCTGCTGCTTAGCGAGGGAGAGATGATAAGGTTAGGAACGCCTCAGGAGGTATTAGATTATAAGCTTATTGAAGAGGTGTACGATACAGTAGTGGTGGTAAAAGATAACCCCGTAACCAAAAGACCTCACATCTTTACTATCCCTCAGAAACTCCGTTAATATTTCTCTTTTGAGCATAAAACTTCTTTAACGTAGAATTAGATTCAAAAATCAATACCACTTTTAAAGATTTTTCTTGACACTTATATTATTTTACTATATTTTTAAAACAAAAAACACTTTTTGAAAAAAATTTTTTTACTCGTTTGAAAAAACAAATTATTACTGATTTAGAAAAGATTGAAACGGTGAAAAAAACGTTAAAGATAAGGTAGGGAAATCTTAATTTTTCCTGATTGGGGAAGGAACTCCCTGTGAAAGTCAGGGGGCTGCCCTGCAACGGTAATACCGTAAAAGCTCAAAAATACTCTCGCTTTAGCGGTGAGCCCGGTCGATCCCCATGATGGTAAGTACCTTCACGGGAGGGGAAGTGGTTACGATCTGTGGCCCACCGAAGAAGGTGGGTTTTTTATTTAATCCGAATATATAAAATATAGCAAATAGCACGAATAAAAGGAGGGAAGATGAAAAAGTTGATAATTAGTTTACTGTTTTATTGGGTTATGGGGTTGGTTAGTTTGATTTATGCCCAAGAAGAGTATGAATTAGGAAAGATAGTAGTTACCCCTTTGCGCTATACACAGCTGATTAATAAAATTCCTGCTTTGGTAACGGTGATTACCTACTCAGAAATAGAGAAGTCTCAGGCAAAAACTATTGTAGATTTGTTAAGGCCAATTTCAGGATTAGTGGTGCGTGATTATTATGGGACAGGAACAAAAACTTCGATTGATTTACGGGGGTTTGGAGAATTTGCTGGAAGTAATACCCTTGTGTTATTAGATGGAAGAAGATTGAATGAGATCGATTTAAGCGGAGTAGATTTGACCCAGATTCCCTTAGAGGTCATAGAGAAGATAGAGATACTCCGAGGAGCAGGAAGTGTGCTCTATGGTGATAATGCGGTGGGAGGAGTGGTGAATATAGTTACCAAGAAAGGTGAGGATAAAACTTCTTTTAAGATTGATTTTCAAAGCGGAAGTTACGAATTAGAAAAACATGTTTTAGAATTAGGTGGTTCTAAAGAAGATTTTTCTTACTTAATGCAATTTAATAGGCATTCCACTGATGGCTACAGAAAGAATAGCGATTATCGCGGAGAGGATTTTTTTGGAAAAATTATTTATGAATTCGGTAACGGTTTTTTAAGTTTAAGCGGAAATTATCATTTTGCAGATTTTGGTTTACCAGGGGCTTTACGGGAAAGTCAATTGAAAGAATCTTTGCGTAGAGATACAAAATTTCCTGATGACGATGTTGGAGAAGAAGATGGATTTTTAAATCTTGAAGCAAAAAATAAAATAACTGATCTCTTAGAAGTTAACGCCAACCTTTCTTTTAGACACCGCGTAGTAAATAACTATCTTCTGAGTTCTCAAAGCATTGACCATCGCGAGATTGACACTTTAAGTTTTAGGCCTTTGGTTATTGTAGAGACAAATTTGTTAGGAAAAGAAAACAAAGTTATTGGGGGAATGGATTTCTATTGGGTTGATTCTTTAATCGATGCTTACTCAGATTGGGGGACTGTTTATTATCAAGGAGAAAAGATACGCCAGACAGATATAGATAAAGATTCAGTGGGTTACTATATACAAAATGAGATGAATTTGAGAGAGAATCTTTTATTTCTTTTAGGATACCGTTTAGAAAAGGCAAAGTATAGTTTCGACTCTAAACTTCAAGAAGGTCCTTGGCTTAGCGATCCTTGGATAAGTAAAGTAGAGGTTGATGAAGATTTAGAATTGGATGAGGGGGCATTTAATTTGGGGTTTGCTTATTTTCCTAATGATGTTTCTAAAATTTTTATCAATTGGGGAAGAAGTTTTCGTTTTCCTGCAACCGATGAATACTACAGTATTTGGGCTACTCCTCCAGTCAATACCCAGCTTTTACCTCAAATTTCCTACAATTATGAAGGGGGTTTTGAATATGGATTAAAAGAGTCATTTAAATTGGGGGGAAGTATATTTTATATGAGGTTGAGAAATGAATTATATTATGACCCCTTAGTTTATACGAATAAGAATTATGATAAAACAGAGCGTAGAGGTATAGAATTGTTTACTGAGAAAAAAATAAGTAATTATTTAACCTTAACTGGAAACTATACTTTCATGGAAGCAATCTTTAGAGAGGGTAGTTATAGTGGAAACCAAATTCCATTGGTTCCCCGTCATAAATTTTCTATAATTGGCAACTTGAGATTGTTCGAAGATTGGCAATTAAGATCAATGCTTAATTACTGTGGAGAAAGATATTTTATTAACGACCAGGCACATAATTATCCTCCACTTGATAATTATATTACCTTAGATTTAAAATTAAGTTATAGAATTGAACAAGGGAATATTTATTTTACGATAAATAATCTTTTTAACAAAAAATACTCTGAATATGGAGCAATCTCTACGGTTTACAATGAGAGAGGATTTTATCCTTCTCCGGAGAGAAACTTTGTCATCGGCGTTTCTTATAAATTTTAGTGTGCACAGTTAGTAATTTTAAGGTATAATAAAAATCAATGGATAGAATTTTCTTCTGGGCATTAGTATTTTCTTTTGTAGGGCATCTTTTAGTTTTTCTTCCCTGGGCAGGATTAAAAAATGAATTTTTTCCTCGAAATTTTTCAGAAATTGAAATAAGTTATTTTGAGGTTAAACCAAAGACAGAGGAGATAAAAGTTAAACAAACAATTTCTGCCGAGGAAAAGAAGGTTGTAATAAAAGATGAGATTAAACAGGAGGCAAAACAGGAAATCCAGCAGGTAGCAAAAGAAGAAGAAGCTACTCCTTCTCTTACTAAAGAAGAGGAATGGGTTAAAAGAGATTTTTCTGCCTTAAGTAAAGAGCCTACCTTCTTAGATTATTATCGCGCTATTCGGGAAAAGATAAAAAATTCCGCAAACAGAAACAAACCTCTGTTTTTTAAACCAGGGGAAGTCTGTGTTTTCTTCGTTTTGGATAATAGTGGCAATTTGAGAAGGTTAAAAATAATTGAGCACAGGTCAAGCGATGATTTACTTTTACGGGAGACGGCATTTAAAAGCGTGGAAGAAGCTTCTCCTTTTCCACCGTTTCCTCCTGAACTAAAAAGAGAGCAAATTGCCTTTAATATAATTATCGCATTTGAAGTGCGCTAAACCACAGCGAGTTCTTTAAGAAGTTAAGGAGGATAAATGAAGTATATTGTTGTATTGATTACTACTGCTACTCAAAAAGAGGCAGAAAAAATTGCTAATTCCTTAGTTAATAAGAAATTGGCGGCTTGTGTAAATATTGTTCCGCATATAAAATCTATCTACCATTGGCAGGGTAAGATTGAAAAGGGTGAAGAATTTCTTTTAGTAGTGAAGAGTAAAAGAGTCTTATGCGATTTATTATTTAAGGAAGTTAAAAAAAACCACTCTTACAAAGTTCCAGAAATTATTGCCATCGATATCACAGAAGGATACGGACCTTATTTAAGATGGCTGATGAGTTCGCTTAAACCGCGGTAGAAACAAATTTATAATAGAGTAAATAAAATTAAATTTAAGTAAATATATTGAAGAAAAAACTTGACAAAACAGTTTTGTTATGATAATTTAATTTTTGTTTGCAATTGTAAGGAGGTTAGTGTTGACCCGTTTGATGGATTTAGAAGAATTAGCTTCTTATTTAAAACTGGAGAAGCAAACGCTTTATAATTGGCTCCATCAGAAAAGAATTTCAGGAATTAAAGTGGGACGGGTATGGCGTTTTGACCGCCAGGCAATCGAAAAATGGTTAAGATCAAGAGTAGTTAGAGCCAGACCCAGTAATAACAAACACCCTAAACGGAAGAAAGGGATGAATGTCTAATATTCAAACAGGAATTAACATTGGTAGACATTATATTGAGGTAGTGCAAGTAAATAAAACATTGTCCGGATTCCAACTCATTAATCAAGGGAGAATAAATTTTAGTGATGCTTCCGTAAAGGATTTTTCCGGAACTGGGCTTAGCAGTTATTTAAGGCGCGTCCTCGAAGAAAATCATATTGAACCGATTAATGTAGTTTCTTCCATCCCTGACGCAAAGGTAATTTTACGCTATTTTACCATTCCTTTACTTCCTCCCAAAGAACGAGAGACTGCTATCCGTTTCGAAGCACAGAAGTATATTCCTTTCAAAATGGAGGAGGTGATGAGCTCCTTCCTTGTTTTTCTAGATAAAGAAAGAAAGAAAGAGTGTAAGGTAGTTTTTGTAGCTACTAAAAAAGATGTCTTTAAGGAGCATCTTGCAATGTTGAAGGAAGCATATATTGAGCCTATGGCAGTAGAAACTCCTTCTTTTGCATTGATGCGTATTTTACGTGCTTTGGACCTCCTGAGTAAAAGGAATTTGACAGCAGTTCTTTATATAGAAAAGTCTGATGCTGTAATTACTATTTGTGACCAGGAAATACCTTATTTACTGCGGGATTTCTCCTTGATTACTCCTTTACGAGAAGAAGTAGGGGAGTTGGGAAGAAGCGAAGTTTCCGGAACTGGTAAATACGATAGTCTTTTACGAGAAATTCAATTGTCCTTTGATTATCATTACAAACATTTCCCGAGCCTTGCCATTGAAAAACTTGTTCTCGTAGGAGATGGTTTTGATAATTGGCAGGAAGGTTTAACAAAAGAATTTAAAATTCCTGTAGTCATTGCTGAACCAGCAGTTATTTTTGGAAAGAAAAGTGGTATTTCTTCAGGATTTTCTACTTCTATCGGACTGGCATTAAGGGGATTTCTTGCCCGGGACAGAAAGATTAGTTTTCTTGAGGAGAAGAAAGTCTCTCCAGAAACCGGAGAAACTTCTGGAGAAGAGAAAAATATTCTTAAACGGATTTTCTTTTTGGAGTTAGTTTTTGGTTTGGCCATAATGTTTTTTTTACAAATTACTTTGTCGCGTCAAATAAAAATAATTAAGGATAACCTTAATGAGGTAAGAAAGATAAGGGAAAGGATAGGAAGAGAATTAGCGAGTGCGGACAAGAGGGAATTGGAAAGAATTTATCAAGAGTGGGACAAAAAGAAAAATGTTTTTTCGCGGATGATTGATAGAAGAACATATTTAACTTCTTATTTAAGTGAACTTCCGCGTTTATTACCATCGGGTTTGTGGTTAGAGGGTTTGCGTGTTGAATCTAAGCTTGATGAGGTAGGAAATAAATTTACAAGATTAACTCTAGAGGGTAATGTTTTTGCCGGTAAACAAAACAAGTCTGATTCCGATTTAGTCAATGAATTCGTAAATAATATTAAAAACAGCCCAGTGCTTGCTCCTGAATTTAAAAAAATTGAACTCGGTTTTATAGAAAAAAATAAAATAGGAGAATTTATTGTAACGCGTTTCAAAATAACCTGTTCGAAATAATATGGTTATAACAACTAGTAAGAAAGTTTTATTAATGACGGTTTTATTAGGAATGTTTTTATTCTTAGCGACAGTTAAATGGGTTTACGAACCGCGCACGAGGGAATTAAAAAATTTACTTAAAACGCTTGATGAGGAACATGAGAAAGATAGGGTACATTTTGAGATTAGTAAAATAAAAGAAGATGTAGAAAAACGTGTTGCTAAAGAGATGCTTAAGAGTGAAAAAGACCTTTCCTGGTTTTTGGGGAAAATTTCTGAAATATTTAAATCTTTGGGTTTAGAGCTTATCTCTTTAGAACCCCAGACTTTAGAAAGAAGTATTTATTATACTAACCTTCCGGTTAAGGTCAAAACCATATGCAATTATCATGCTCTGGGAGAGTTAGTGAGCAGGCTAGAAGGTTTGGATAAATTTGTAGAAGTGAGTTTTTTGGAGATAAAGACCTTAAAGGAAACGGTTTCTAAAGATAAAGAGGAAGGAGTTAAGAAAATTTCGAGTATTAAACAGGTTGATGATAAAGGGTTTGTTCTTCTGGAAATGAATTTGATTATAAAATCTGTTTATCCCAACTTATAAGTGAATAAAATTAGATTAATTATTTTTTGGTTAATGGTAACAAGTTTAGTAGGAATTGTGAGGTTAGTTTTTTCTCAAGAAAAAAGAGAATTAAAATATTTTGGGGTGAACTATCGCGACCCGTTTTCAAGTTTTCTACCCCAGGAGAAACCTGTAGAGGTTGTGGAAAAGGTTAATCCTCCCGATTTAAAACTCCAGGGAATGGTCTGGGGTTCAGATAAACCAAGGGCAATTATTAATGGGACGGTTTTGGGGAAAGGGGATAAAATACAAGAGGCAGAAATTTTAACTATAAGCAAAGAAGGGGTAGAATTTGTCTATAAGGACCATGTTTTTTTTCTAGATAGAATTAGCGGAACAATAAAGGAAAAAACAGAATAAAAGGGAGGAGAAGATGAGAAAGACTAGAATTATTTTATGGGGATTATTTTTAATTTTTATTTTTTTTAAACAAGGCTTTTCTCTTGGCCCAGGAGATGTTACCATTTCTATGGATTTTAAAGAAGTATCCCTTAAGGATGTGCTGAAGATTTTTTCTCAACAGTCGGGTTTAAATTTTGTAGCAAGTAATGAGATTGAAGATAGAAAGATTACTTTATATTTTGAGAATGTAAGTGTGGAGGATGCTTTAAATACCATATTACGTGCTAATAATCTTACTTATGAACAACCTGCGGGAAGTAATATTATTGTAATTCAGGAACTGCTTATGCCTGAAGTAGAGACAATTACCCGTATCTATACCTTAAATTATGCCAAAGCAGATTCTGTAAAAGAGCTGTTTGAGAAGATGCGCGAAAAACGCCAAGATGCCACTGCTGCTAAAGAGAAGGAAGAAAAAAGCACCCGTCAACCCATTAAGGCAGCAGGACTTTTAACTGAATACGGAAAGATTGTTTCTGATACGCGAACAAATAGTTTGATTATTACCGATATCCCCGCGCAATTTCCGGTTATTGAAGAAACTTTAGCCAAGCTTGATGAGGCGACTCCGCAGGTAATGATTGAAGCAGAACTTTTGGAAACCACGGTGGGAACAATAAATAAATTGGGCGTAGAATGGGCAGATACCATTGGCGTTTATACCGGACCGGTGCAAACTACCAAATTCCCTTTCAGAAAACACGATTTTCCTAGTGGAGTGGATAAGACAGAAGGTATGGCTTACGGAACAATTTCTCTGGCAGATTTTACTGCTGCTTTAAAATTATTGGAGTCAGATAGTGAGACCAAGGTTCTTGCCCGTCCGCGGGTGCTTACTTTAAACAATGAGACCGCGGAGATAAATCTTACGGCGCAGACTGCGGTAGCAGGAATCACCACTATTCAGGGAGAAATACAGACTTATTCGGTAGAAAGGATTCAGACAGGAATTGTGTTGAAGGCGACTCCTCAAGTAAATAAAGATGGTTATATTACCATGACCCTTGAGCCCTCGGTGACTACGCCAGTTAAATCCCCTTACTTTACAAAAGCAGAATATGTTGACCCTCATAAAAGAGAGGTGAAAACTACGGTGAGAGTAAAGGATGGAGATACCATTGTTATCGGCGGGTTAATCAGTACGCAGGATACCGAGACGTTAAAGAAGGTTCCTGTTCTGGGAGATATTCCTCTTTTAGGTTACTTATTTAAAAATAAGAGTAAGGATAAGAGTGATAGAGAATTAATTGTTTTTATCACTCCGCATATTTCCCAAGAGTATACTTCTCCCACATTAGTGGAGGGGTTGGAAAGAGAAATTACGGTTCCTCCCGGACTTCCCAAAGAGAAAGCAATCGATGCAACTTTAGATAAATTTAATCAATAAATATGGCTCGGCAGAGATTAAAATTAGGCGAGATTTTAGTCAAAGAAGGGCTTATTACTGAAGAACAACTCCAGAAGGCGCTACAGACACAATTGGTGGAAGAGGCAAAATTGGGTGATATTTTGGTAAAACTGGAGTTGGTTACAGAGAAAGATATTGCTCTTGCTTTGGGAAAACAATTAGGAATTCCCTATGTTTCCCTTTCTAAAGGACAACTTAAACCTAAAGAAGATGATAACTTGGAAAAAATAATTCCTGCTGATGTTGCCCGACGCTATAAAATCCTTCCTATTTCGCGCCATTTCAACTCTCTTACGGTAGCGATGGTTGATCCTTCGGATTTGATTATTTTGGATAACTTAAAGAAAATTACAGGTTGTGAAATCAATCCCATTATTTCTACCTATTCAGAAATCGAACAGGCGATTGAAGAATTTTACGGTAGGCAAAATTTACTTAAGGAAGCCATTGAGAATTCTTATCGAAAGGAAGAGAACATAGAGACTTTAGAAGAGGTTACCGAAGATGAAGGTTTGAGTTTAGATAAATTAATTGCCAAAGCAGAGGAAGCACCGGTAGTGAAGTTAGTCGACTTGATTATCCGGCAGGCAATTGAAGAACGAGCTTCTGATATTCACATTGAACCTTTTAAAGATAAACTTGTGCTCCGTTATCGGATCGATGGGGTATTGCATGAGATTCCTCCTCCGGCGCATTATTTAAGACAGGCGTTGATTTCCCGCATTAAGATTCTTTCTAAATTAGACATTGCGGAGAAAAGATTGCCTCAAGATGGAGGAATGATAGTTAAAGTTGGAGAACGGGTAGTAGATATACGGGTTTCGATAATTCCTACCATAAATGGAGAAAAGGCAGTTTTAAGAATCTTGGATAAATCGCAAGTTCCTTTAGATTTAAAGGAATTGGGTTTCGAGTCTAAGGAATTAGAGATTTTTCGCAAGGCAATCCATGCTCCCTATGGGCTTGTGTTTCTTACCGGACCCACGGGAAGCGGGAAAACCACTACCTTATACGCAGCGTTGAGTGAGATAAAATCTCCGAAAATAAATATCTTGACTGTCGAAGACCCTGTGGAGTATCGTTTTGAGGGGATAAATCAGGTTCAGGTGAAACCAAACATCGGGCTTACCTTTGCTACTGCTTTACGGGCTTTCTTAAGGCAGGACCCGGATGTGATTTTAGTGGGTGAGGTACGGGACCTGGAAACAGCAGAAATCTGTATTCGCGCTTCTTTAACCGGACACCTTGTTCTGAGCACTGTGCATACTAATGATGCTCCCACAGCAATCGGACGTTTGTTAGATATAGGAGTAGAACGATATCTTTTGGCGCCGTCCCTTTTGTTAGTTGCTGCCCAGCGACTGGTGCGGAAATTATGTGATCAATGCAAAGAACCATATGAACCTCCCAAAGATTTTATTCAGCGAAATAAAATAGTTAAGGATATTTTTTACAAGCCCCGCGGCTGTGAAGCCTGTAATCATACGGGTTACAAAGGGAGGATAGGAATATATGAAATTATGCCCTTTTCGGAAAGAATAAGGGCATTGGTAGAAAAAGGTTCAGGGACCGATATCTTACGGGAAGCAGCACGGGAAGGAGGAATGCTCACTTTGTGGGAGTCAGGAATGCAGAAAGTAGCAGCGGGGATTACAGATGTGGAAGAGGTTATGCGGGTAACTTTGGTAGGGGGAGATTAGTTTTTCATTTCTTATAGGAGGGAGAATATGCCTCTATTTGTCTATACTGCGCGAACTAAAGAGGGTAAGGTAGAAACGGGTTCTTTGGAAGCAAAAGACCAGGATATGCTCTTAGCGATGCTGCAAGAGAGAGGGCTTTTGGTTACTTCTATTGTTCAGGCGAGTAGAGAAGAGCTTGTTTCTAAGACGTTAGGAAAGAAAAAGCATTATCATCACGGCGTTAAACTTGATGACCTCATTCTCTTGGCTCGGCAATTAGCTACGCTTTTAGATGCTGGGGTTCCGCTTTTAAGGGGTTTAATTGTTGTTTCCGAGCAGGTAGAATCGCGG
This sequence comes from Candidatus Omnitrophota bacterium, assembly GCA_023819145.1. NCBI lineage: Bacteria > Pseudomonadati > Candidatus Omnitrophota > Candidatus Omnitrophota bacterium. The sequence goes on along the minus strand of JAMWCW010000006.1, from coordinate 47,333 downwards.
TTTTTAGATAAGGTTTTATATCAGGTGAGAAAAAGCGTAGAAGGAGGGAGTGCTTTAAGTGAAGCGTTAAAAAAACATCCTAAGGTATTTTCTCCTTTCTGGGTTAACCTGGTGCAAACGGGAGAAGCTTCGGGACAGCTTCCTTTTGTATTTGATCAGATTGCTAAATATTTAGAGGAAGCGGGTGCTTTAAGAAGGAAGGTTATTTCGGCTTTGGTATATCCTATAATTCTTACCTTCGTTGCCTTTGCTACCATTACTGTTTTTATGTTGAGGATTGTGCCCATATTTGAGCGTATTTTTAATGAATTTCAGGTAGAGCTACCCTTTATGACCCAGATGATTATAAGATTAAGCAGTTTTGTGAGACGCTATTTTATCTGGGAAGTTCTGGGAATAATTGGTTTGATTTTTGTACTACGAAAATTTTCTCAAACGAAAAATGGACGCATGATTATAGATAGAGTTAAATTAAAATTGCCGCTATTTGGAGATTTATTTTTGATGATTGCCGTAGAAAGATTTGCTTCTGCTTTTAGTGTCTTAATTAAGAGTGGAGTGCCTATATTGTATGCCTTGGAGATAGTGCAGAAGGCTTCGTTGAACAAAGTTATTGAGTCTGCTTTGGAGAAGGTAAAGGATTCGGTAAGGGCGGGTCAGAGTATGTCTAAACCTATGGCAGAAACTGGAATATTTCCTCCGATAGTTATTGAAATGACCGAAGTTGGCGAGGAAGCAGGAGAGTTAGCCAATATGCTTAATCGCTTAGGTATATTTTATAAGGAAAGAATTGATACTTTTATTTCCCGTTTTACTGCGGCTTTTGAACCCGTAATTTTAATTTTTATGGGTATCATTGTGGGAATAATTGTGATTTCTATGTTCCTACCCATCTTTGGCTTATCCAGTGCCGTAAAAATTACTCAATAATTATCATTAAAAAGGGGGTGATTTTATGTTTAAACGGGGTTTTACGCTATTAGAAATTTTGGTGGTGATTATCATTATTGGCATTTTGGCTACTCTTGCTCTGCCTCAGTATATGAAGACTACAAGAAAAGCAAAAGCGGGTGAGGCGGCTTCTAATATCGGGTCTTTAAGAGGGTCTTTATTAAGATATTATCAAGAATACGATAAACTTCCTGCAAGTATTGCAGAATTGGATATTGAAAATCCAGCGTCAAGGCCGGGTTCCTATTTTGATTATTCATTTACAGGAACCAGTCCTGATGATTTAGTAATTACGGCTACGGGGAAAGCAGGAACGAGCATGGCAAATGTGAAGGTAGAGTGGAAGGCAGCTACAGGAAAAATGACCACTACTGGTTTGGATTAGTGAGATACAAAGAATATAAAAAGAGGTTTAAGTTTTAAGAAAAGATGGAAACGAGTTTAACCATTGAAGAACTTTTGCGTTTAGTGGTAGAAAAAGGAGCGACAGATCTACATCTTACCGTAAATCTCCCTCCACAATTGCGTATCAATGGAGAGCTTGTAATTACCGATTTGCCAGTTTTAACGCATGAGGAAATTCAGAAGCTTGCATATAGTATTTTAGGGGAAAGTCAGATTAAGCGCTTTGAGCAGGAGAAAGAACTGGACACCTCCTATGGGATAAGGGGTTTGGGTAGATTTAGGGTAAATCTTTATTATCAACGCGGTTCAATTGCCTGTGCCGTGAGGTTTATTCCTTATGAGGTTCCTTCTTTAGAAAGCCTGGGTCTTCCGGAAATAGTGAAGAAATTTGCCAATTATCATGCGGGCTTAATCTTAGTTACCGGCGCAGTAGGTTCAGGAAAATCTACCACCCTTGCTTCTTTAATTGAATATATAAATTCTTTCCGGCGTTGTCACATTATTACCATTGAAGACCCCATTGAATATCTCCATAGACATCGCCTGGCAACCATTGACCAAAGAGAAATCGGTCGGGATACGCTTACCTTTTCCCATGCCTTAAAATATGTTTTTCGTCAAGACCCCGATGTGGTGATGATTGGGGAGATGCGTGATTTAGAAACGATGCGTACCGCCTTAACCTTAGCCGAAACCGGCCATCTTATTTTAGGCACTTTACATACTATGGATGCGACCCACGCCGTAACCAGAATTATTGACGTTTTTCCTCCTTATCAACAACAACAGATTAGAGTTCAGCTTTCTTTAGTTTTAATTGGGGTGATTGTGCAACAACTTATTCCTCGGATTGATGGAAAGGGGCGAGTTCTGGCGGTAGAAGTAATGAAGGTCAATTCCGCAGTTTCTAATTTAATTCGCGAAAATCAGCTTCATCAGGTTTATTCGGTAATTCAGACTGGAAAATCAGAAGGAATGCTTACCATGAATCAGTCGCTTTTAGAACTTTATAAAAAGAAACTCATTAGTCTCGATGAGGCTTTAAAGAGAAGCGCTAATCCTAAAGAACTAATGGCACTTATTGAAAGGAAATAAAGGAGGGAGGGATGTTCATTAAAGAATGTAAGCGAGGTTTTACGGTGATGGAAGTAATGACGGTAGTAATTATCTTAGCCATTTTAGCATCCCTATCCTTACCCACTTTTATAAAAACCATTGAAGTTTCCAAAGGGCGGATGGCCAAATCCTATCTTAAGTTGATTTATGCTGCAGAAAAGGTTTATCGCAATGAATATGATTGTTACTATCCACAACCACCCGGCACAATAACGGATTTAGCTTTAATTAATCAGAATTTAGGACTTGACCTTAAACCTTCAGATGATTTTGATTATGTACTTACTACTTCTAAGTGCAATGTTTTTAAAGTAGAAGCAAAGAGAAAGAAAGGGCGCTATACCAGCTGGGTAATTTCTATTAACCAAAATGAAGATATTACCGAAGAAAATAAACCTTAAAAATAATTTACCTTAATTATTTTAAGAATTGGTTTATAAAAAGGTTAATTTTCTCTCTTTAAGATGCGGTATAAAGGAGGTTGATAATGGGTAGAATAAAAATAATAGAAAGAGAGGGTTTTGGTTTGGTGGAGGTGATGGTATCAGTATTATTATTGACTTTAATTACCGGCGGAACATTACTTGTTTTGGGAGTTCCTGAGAAGGTAATTTCCGAGATGGGAAGACGCCGGCAAGCGATAAATTTCTGTCAGGATACTTTAGAGGATTTAATTAGTAAGCATTCCTCTGACCCCAGTTTTTTTAATAGTGCGGAATTAGCCCCGGGAACACATCGAAGCGAATTACCTCCCAGCACTCTTAAGGATAGATTTTCCGGAACAAGAGAATATACGGTAGAGGATTTAGAGGGTGGTGTTTATAAAAAGATTACGGTTAAGACCTCTTGGATTGCCGGCGGAAAAACAGGAAGTAAAACCTTGGTTACTCTTTTAGCTAATCCCCAACCTGTTCCTTTAAGAACCCCTACTCCTTCACCTACGCCTTCACCTTCACCTTCAGTTTCACCCAGTGCCTTTCCAAGTGGAAGTCCGAGTGCCTCTCCGAGTGAAAGTCCGAGTGCTTCGCCGAGTACAAGCCCTAGTACCTCACCCAGCGCTAGTCCCAGTGTCAGTCCGAGCGTTTCGCCCACTGCCAGTCCGAGCGTTTCGCCCACTGCCAGTCCGAGCGCTTCGCCCACTGTCAGTCCGAGCGCTTCGCCTACTGTCAGTCCGAGCGCTTCGCCTACTCCAACGCCGACATCTAAAACTCAACATAGGGAATGTGTTAGATATGGGAGTTTTGGATGGTGTGTGACGGTAGATGGGCCTGGTGAGGATACATGCGAAAGCAATAATGATTGCTGGCGATATGTTTGTGAATTTGGTAGATGTGTTGCGAGATTTGGGACGGGACCAGATGAATGTTCCCAAGACAGTGATTGTCTTTGTGTTCCTAGCTGTGCCGGCAAAGAATGCGGTTCTGATGGTTGTGGAGGAAGTTGTGGAGAATGTGACGGCTATAATTGCTATAGCTGTCGTAACGGCAGGTGTGTTTATCAATGTTCCCACGGCTATACTTGTGTAATGGGTTCATGTATCCCGTCCGGAGGACCAATGCCAGAGTAACGTTAAGTAATTAGATATTAATAAAGAGAGATTACCTTTTATTTCTGCTTATTATCCTTAGAGTAATAGGACGCCAAAAACTGTAATAGTGAGAGTTTAAACTCTTTCTATGAGAACCAGCCCAAAAATTATCTTGTTCTTAGGCAATTTATCTTATATAAAGAAAACAGAGGCGGTTACCTTAACTGAGGTTTTAATTTCCTCAGCATTGATTTTTTTTATCTTTCTCTGCGCGATTACCGTGCAACAGAATGCTGATATTTTCTTTAGCTCTATTACTCAAAAAGGATATAGCCAATCCAATGCTGATTATATCATGGATACTATTCTGCGTGCGGTGCGAGAAAGTAAAAAAGCTTATGTTTTAGACCAAGGAGCGAAATTACAGTTATTTGATATGGACGATAACTTGATTGAATTTACCTGGGATAAGCAAGAAAAAGGATCAATTTATTATTACCAACAAAATAACGGTGCTTTTCCCATCTCTGAAACTTTGGGGAGAGGAGTAAGTAATCTTAATTTTTCTTTGGAAAACAGAACAGTGGTCGTGCGGTTAGAAATTGAGCAGAGATTGAGCAAGAAGAAAACCGTTAAGCTAGATTTGTTCTCCCGGGCCAGTTTAAGAAATTGAATAAGGAGATAAAAACTTGAGCAATAAATCGGGGCAAGTGTTTATAATCGTCGTCTCTTTGGTTTTTCTGCTTACCGCAGCCATTGAAACCTCTGTTCTTTTATATATGCGCAATCATCATCGCCTTACGCTCAAGCAGGCGACATTGACCGAAGCTTTATATTATGCCTCTGCGGGAGTAGAGAGAGCAATCTATCAACTAAAAATAGACAAAGATGATGGTATTGAGGATTATTGGGGTGAGGTATATCATATTCCCGGAGAAGAAGATGTGGAGATTAATATTAATGTTTTCCCCCATGGTTTTGATACCTTTCGTATCGTTTCTTCAGTTTCTCAAGAAAAAGCCGCGCGTGAAATTATGGCTTCTCGAAAGATTGAAGCCATTGTTCAAAGGACGGAATCAGGCTCCGAAGAAGAGTTTTATAGCCAAGTAAATTTAATTTCTTGGCGCGAACTACCCGCGGATTAAGTGAAGTAGGGAGTTTTAAGAAAAAGTGCGTGCTAATAATAGACTGTAAACAAAAGTTCTCTAGTGTAACTTTAGTTTACGCTTTTAACTTATTGATTATAGATAGATTAGAATAATAAGGTGTGGAATGTAATTTGAGTTTACAGCTTTTATGCAATTTTGCAAGGTTCGAAGAAGAAAAAGAAAATTCTCTATGATGTAAGTTATTCTACATTAATTGATTATGATAACAAATAATGGTTCACAATTTGGCACAATTTTTGCACATCCTGAGGTAGAAGTAAAACAAAGGAGGTGCAAAATGAAAAGAAAATATGGGGAAAAGGGAATAGGTTTAGTAGAAATTATGGTTGCGACATTAATTGGGGCTTTTATGAGTGCAGGAGCGGTTACAGTTTTTCTCACTGGTGAGCGGGTAATTTCCCACACGGGGCGACGGATGGAAGCAGTGAATCTCTGTCAGGATAAGATGGAAGATTTAATTGGTAAAGGGTTTTTTGCTCCGGAATTAAAAGCGGGAGAGTATCCTCAAGAATCAATAACCCAAGGGATTTTAAAGAATTTTCAAGGTAAGAGGAGTTACAAAGTAGAAGACATTGCCAAGGAATATGGTTCAGGATACCTCGTGGTGGCAAAAAAGATTACCGTGGAAACAAATTGGAGTGCTGGTGGGAAGCTTTATCGTGAACGTTTAGTAACTCTTTTAACTAATCCTTCGGAGATTACTCCTTCCCAAGAATTGGCAAGCGAAGGAGGATTTACAATTCTACCACCAGGGGGTAGAAGCATTTTGTCGGGAGAATGGAAAAAGATAGCTTATAATGACGATGATTTACTTCCACCAGGACCACCTATACTCCTTGGCGGTGGCGACGACGGTGGTGGCGGCGGTAGAGACGGCGGTGGCGGCGGTAGAGACGACGGTGGTGGCGGTAGAGATGACGGTGGTGGCGGTAGAGACGACGGTGGTGGCGGCGGTAGAGACGACGGTGGTGGCAGTTCTAGCAAAGAAAGAAGAGAAATTCCCATAATGGTGATAGAATACGCTGGAAGGCTTAGTGAATATTATTCTCGTTCAAATGAAGCACCGACATTTACTCCTTCCCTCTCTGATGAGCGTCGTGCTAAAGTCACTGAATATTATTATAACAATCTGACAGTAGTTAGAAAAGAATACAATAATCCTACCGGTTGGGGACCGGGGTCAACGATGGTGGTACTACAATTTTATGATAAAGGAGGTAGTTTGATTTCAGAGACGGCAGAGTATTATGGCCCTTATGTTGAGCCTTATAGTGAGCCAAAGACAAAGGCAGGTACAGAAGCTAAAAAATCTACCGTTATCTGTACTGAGCTGTATCGTTATGGTTTTATACCCGAACATATCTATGAAGCCGATGCGCGTTATGGTGCAAGTCTTCCTCCCGAAGTAATAAGGGGTTATCATCTTTGGGGTAAGCCCATTGCTAGGATGATGCAGAAATCCCGAGTTTTTGCATATTTTGTTTATATTCTTGCTCGTCCGTGGATTCAACAAATGGCATATGAAATGGCTGCCACTGATAGAGGTTCTAAATTAGGTAAACTAATGATTAAAATCGGAGAACCATTTTGTGCTTATCTGGGAGAAAGGGAAAGATAGTAATATAATTATAATGAGGTGTTTAAATAAAAATTTTCATCAACGAAATAGAAAACAATCCTTTACGCTTATCGAACTGTTGATTACTACAGTTTTAATTTTTGTGGTAATAAGCGGTTTTATCATTTTAGAAGAGACCGGAGGAAAGTTCTTCAAATCGGTTTCTGAAAAAAGTTCCTTTCAAGCTAATGCCAATTATGCTTTAGAAAGAATGGTGCGGCGGATTCGTGAAAGTTCCGCTTTCCAAATCTCTGCGGATAAAAGTAGCCTAACCCTCTGGGATCAGGATAATTATCAGATATTTTTTACTTTGGATAAAAAAGAAAATGTTTTATATTATTTAGATGAAAGATACGGACCAGAGATTTTACTGAAGAATGTTTCTGCTCTTAGATTTGAGGAACAAGAAGGGGGTAAAGTTATTTTTATTGCCTTGGTTATTAAATTCAGAGGAAAAGAAGCGGAGTTATCTTCACGGGCTTCCCTGCGGAAGCGTTTAAGAGATGCCGGTGCAAGTGGAGAAAGTTGCACCCCTTGCGAAAGTGATGTAGAGTGTTCTTGTCCCTTAAGGGTTGGGATTGTGCCAAAGTGTCTTTTGGGCTGTTGCAGTTGTATCGATGAAGGACCTCCGGGAATTTAAATTTTTAAAATTGTATAGGGGAAGAAAAATGAGGAATAAAGGACAGATTCTTATTGTATTAGTGGTTCTATCTGTAATGCTTATTACCGGAATGATGGGAGCGGTGCTTTTGTATATGGCACAACACCACCGTATTAAGTTGAAAGAATTTGTTCTCACCGATGATTTTTACTATGCGCATGGAGGGATAGAGCGGGCAATGTGGAAATTACAAGTTACTCCCAATCCTATTGAGTATGTAGGAGAATTTTATACAATCCCCGGGACAAATGTCCCTATTGTGCTTTCGGTAAATTCTCTCGGTTCTAATCAATATCGGATTTATTCTCTGGTTTTACAGACTAAATCAGGAAAAGAACTCTCCATTACCCGTGTCTTGGAGGCAATTGTGGAGCGCGAGGTTCTGGATAATGGCAAGGTGAGGATGAAATTGATTAAATGGCGTGAGTTGTCTCCTCAACAGAAAATACCTTAAAGAAGTAGAAGAGAGCAAATCTTTGTTCCTTTAGAATTTCGTTTAAATAAAAGTTCCCAAAGATAATTTCGGTTTACAGTTTTTTATTTATGAAGGGGCCATAGTTGAATGGGACAACGCCGCATTCGCATTGCGGTGGTACGGGTTCAATTCCCGTTGGCTCCACTCTAAAACGCGAAAAGACGCGAGAATGTTGTGTAAGGAAGAGAAAAGAAAACTGCTTCAACTTGCAAGAATAACTATTGAGAGTTATCTTAAAACAGGTGTAATTCCTCCTTTTGAGACAAAAGAAGCCGGACTTTTAGAAAAGCGAGGTGCTTTTGTTACGCTTAAAAAAAATGGAGAACTGCGTGGCTGTATTGGAAGAATTTATGCTGAAGAGCCTCTTTATCAAACTATTCAGGAAATGGCCATTGAGGCGGGTTTTAAAGACCCGCGTTTTTATCCTCTACGGCTAGAAGAGTTATCGGAAATAGAAATAGAAATTTCGGTTTTATCCCCCTTAAAGAAAATTGAAGATATAAAGGAAATTGAAGTAGGAAAACACGGCATTTTAATGCGTAGCGGATTGAATTCCGGGCTTCTTCTGCCGCAAGTAGCCACTGAGTATAAATGGACGAAAGAAGAATTTTTAAAACACACTGCTTTTAAAGCAGGTCTTTCGCCTCTTGCCTGGCGGGATAAAAATACCCAGATTTACATCTTTTCTGCAGAAGTTTTCAGTGAATCACAGATTAACACAGATTGACCCCGATGCAAAACAAAAGACCAAGATTAACCGCGGTTTTCCTATCTACTATATACTACCTACTATTTACTATTTTCTCTTTTGCTCAAGAAGAAGTCCGCCAGCCCGTAGTAAGTGGTTTATTTTATCCAGCAAACTCTGAGAAATTAAGAGCAACGATTGAAAGTTTTCTGAATAAAGTCCAAACTCCTCTTATCGAGGGAGAAATTAGAGGTTTAATCGCACCTCATGCAGGTTATGAGTATTCAGGAGAAGTTGCCGCGTTTTCTTATAAGCTTCTTCAAAATAAGAAATTTGATACCGTGGTTATTCTTGCTCCCAGCCATGGCGTTTTTATTGAGAAAGCCAAGGTTTTTGATAAAGGGGATTTTCTAACTCCCTTAGGGTTAGTTCCCATCGATAAAGAATTGATAAATAAGCTAATTTCTTTAGAGATAACTCGCGATACCCAAGCGCACAAGTACGAGCATGCTATAGAGGTGCAATTACCTTTCTTACAGGTTGTCTTAAAAGAATTTAAAATTGTTCCCATTTTGATTAATACGCTAGAACTTGGCGAATGTAAGAAAATTGCGCAAAGAATTGCCCCAGCGATAAGGGATAAGAATTTTCTTATCCTCGCTTCCACTGACTTGTCCCATTATCACAATTATCAAACAGCCAGAGATATGGATAATTTTACCCTTAGTTTGATTGAGCAAAATAGATCCATTGATTTAGAAAAGGCTTTAAAAAATGGAACTGCTGAACTTTGTGGCGGAGGTGCAGTGCTTACCCTTATGTTTTTAATGAGGGAGTTAGGTATGGATAGAATAAAAGTTCTTAAGTATGCTAATTCGGGAGATACAAGTTTTGATTTCTCGAGGGTAGTGGGATATGCGAGTGTAGTTTTTTATAGAGAAAAAGGCGCTTTTTTGAGTAATGAGGCAAAAAAGGAACTCTTAAAAATCGCCCGCGAAACATTAGAAGTTTATTTAAAAGAGGGTAAAATACCGGAATTTAAAGTTGAAAATCCTTTCCTGTTGGAGAAAAGAGGCGCATTTGTTACACTGAAAAAGAAAGATTCTTTACGCGGTTGTATTGGCAATTTTGAACCGCTCCCTTTATATTCCCAGATTCAAAGAGTAAGTTTGTCCTCTGCTTTAAACGACCCTCGTTTTCCTGCGGTGCGTCCTGAGGAGTTAAAGGATATTGAGATTGAAATATCGATTCTTTCTCCAACGCAGGAAATAAAATCTCTTGATGAACTTGAATTAGGCAAGCACGGAATTTATGTTACTGATGGGTTGCGCAGTGGAGTTTTCCTTCCACAGGTTGCTTTGGAAACAGGTTGGTCGAAAGAAGAGTTTTTAAGAAATTGCTTTGTGGAAAAAGCGGGACTTCCACCCGATGCCTGGGAGAAAGGGACAAAGGTATTTGTTTTTACTGCTGAGGTCTTTTCTGAATCAGATAGATGAGTTTACATTTTATTATCGACGGATATAATTTGATGAAACAGGTTCCCTACATTCTGAAAAAAAAGGCATTCAGAGATAGAGAAGGTTTTATCCGTTTTATTGATGAGGAAAGACTTTGTGGGAGTAAGAATAATAAAATTACCGTTGTCTTTGACGGTAGAGAAGACGTGTTTGGCTTAAGTACATATTCTACAATAGAAGTAATTTTTACTAAAAGAGAGACTGCGGATGAGAAAATAAAGAGGCTGATAGAAAAGAGTTTGTATAAAAATATTTTAGTTGTCATAAGTGATGATAATGAGATAAAATATTTTGCCAAAAGTCAAGGGGTGCGAGTAATGGGAGCAGAGGATTTTTTATCCAAGATGAAAAATAAAAAGAATTTTCTTGTTCAGGAAGAGAAAAAGATTAGTCTTGAGAGTAGTAAGGGGATAGAAATTACTAGAGAGCTGGAAAGGATATGGCTGAAGAAAAAGGAAAAGTAAATTCGCAATTTAAGGATTCGTTTAAGGAATGGACGGAATCTATTATCATTGCCTTTGTTCTGGCAATGGTAGTAAGGACTTTTGTTATCCAGGCATTTAAGATCCCTACGGGTTCAATGGAGCCGACTCTAAAGCCCCGTGATAGAATCTTGGTAAATAAGTTTATCTATCGTTTTAAAGAACCAGAAAGGGGAGATGTGGTTGTTTTCCGCTATCCTTTAGACCCTAAAAGAGATTTTATAAAAAGACTGATTGCTAAACCTAGGGAGGTAGTAAAGATTGAGAATGGGTATATCTATATAAATGGAGAGAAAATTGATTCGCATCCAGTGATAAAAAGGATTTATTATTATAATCGGGGCTCAATGGGGAACGGTCCATTAGGAATAAAGGTTCCAGAAGCATCTTATTTCGTATTGGGTGATAACTCTGCTTTTTCTCAAGACAGCCGCTACTGGGGATTTGTTCCCCGGAAGTATATTTTAGGGAAAGCAATATTGATTTATTGGCCTCTTCATCGTATTGGATTAATCAGATAAGCAAAAACTCTAAACTCGGATTGAGGAGTGGAGAATATTAAAAGGAGGTGAGGTATAATGAAGTACTTAGGGATTTTGGTTCTTTTAAGTTTAGTTCTCCTTGGGTGCACTACCACTCAAAAGGGAGCAGGAGTAGGCGCAGCGGTAGGAGCAGGCGTAGGAGCGATTATTGGACATCAGAGTGGAAAGACTGCTGAAGGAGCGGCTATTGGAGCAGCTGTTGGTGGATTGGGAGGAGCTTTAGTAGGAGATGCTATGGCAGTAAAATTCTGTCCGGTTTGCGGTACAGAATATCCTCAGGATGTAAAATACTGTCCTAAGGATGGAGTGGAACTGAAATTGAAACAATAATTGATAAAACTCTAATTTTCCGAAATTAGAAATTTTAGTTTATGGTTTGGACTTTAGGATTTTAAAATTAATGAACTTAGCTAATCGTTTGTCTCTTTTTCGAATTATTCTTATTCCTCTCTTTGTGGCAATAGTTCTCTATCACACGCCGCAAAAGGATTATTTACGCAATTTTGCGGCGTTTATTTTTATTTTGTCAATTATTTCTGATTTTTTAGATGGTTATATTGCCCGAAGGAGCAAACAGATTACTCGGATGGGAGCTCTGCTTGATCCGGTAGCAGATAAGTTACTTATTAATACTGCTTTTATTCTTCTTTTTACGCGTAAGGGGCTTTCGGCGAGTTTTGAGATACCGTTTTTGATACCCCTTGTAGTCTTGAGTCGTGATTTACTTTTGGTGGTAGGTTCTTTGTTGTTTTATCTCACCCAAGGTAAGTTAGAAATTAAACCTACTATTTTAGGAAAATTTAGCACTTTTTTTCAAACTATTACGATTATTGCCATAATTATGCATCTTAGTTTTACTCCCTTTCTTTGGTATGCTACTGGTTTTTTCACTATTGCGTCGGGGATTGATTATATCTGGAGAGGGGGTAAATGGATATTTCAGGAGAGTAGTTCTTCGGTATCGCTTAAGACAAGCAAATAGAGACAATATAGCTATGTTTATAATTAAGGTAATTTTGGCTTTTTTTATTGGTTCTTTTCCCACAGGTTTTATTCTTACAAAACTGCTTAAGAAAACCGACATTCGTAAAGAAGGTAGTGGTAATATTGGCGCTACTAATGTTTGGCGAGTAACCGGAAAGATTCCCGGTGTTTTAGTTTTGGTAATCGATATTTTAAAGGGGTATTTAGTGGTGAGATATCTTACCTTATGTGAACCGATTTCCTCTTCTTTGTCAACTTTTGAAGAAAAATTAATTTTAGGTTTTTCGGTAATTCTGGGACACACCTTTAGTATTTTTTTAAAATTTAAAGGAGGAAAAGGAGTAGCCACAACAGCAGGCGTGATTTTTGCTCTTGAGCCTAAGATATTTTTTATTTGTTTAATTATCTGGTCTTTAGTTTTTCTAATCTTTCGTTATGTCTCCTTGGCTTCCATTATTACCGCTGTTTTGTTACCCCTCTTATTATTAATTATTAACCGTCCATTTTTCTATATTCTTTTTGGGGTTTCACTGGCGCTCTTAGTGAGCTATAAACACATTCCCAATATACGCCGTATAATTTTGGGTAATGAGCCAAAATTCCATTTATAATGAAAGTATGCGTGCTTATTCCCACCTATAATGAAGCAAAGACCATCGGTTGGTTGATTCGCCGAATTAAAGAACTTGGGATAAACGAGATAGTTGTTGTGGACGATGGTTCTACCGATAATACTGTTCAACTTGCTAAAGATAATGGCGCAGAAGTATTGAGAAACATTAATAATCTCGGTAAAGGGAATTCCTTAAGGAGAGGTTTTTCTTATTGTTTGGAGAAAAATTTTGATATAGTAATTACAATAGATGGAGATGGTCAACATAGCCCTGAAGAAATTCCTCATTTTATTGATTTTTTTAAGCACCATCGGGTTGATGTCATTGTGGGAAACCGCATGCATCATCCAGAAGGAATGCCTTTGATTCGTTTTCTTACCAATAAATTAATGTCTAAAATAATTTCCTTTTTGATTCATCAAGAAATTCCTGATACTCAATGTGGTTTGAGATTATTGCGAAGGGAGGTCTTGGAAAAGATTAATCTTCGCACCGATAATTTTGAGATAGAATCGGAGATTTTAATTGAGGCGGGGAGAAGAGGTTTTGTCGTTTTTTCACTTCCGATAAAAACTATTTATTTACACGAAACCATCAGCCAAATAAACCCTATTCTAGACTCTTTGCGTTTTATAAATTTTGTTTTTAAAATTATCCTGAGATGGTAGAGGATAGTTATTCTTCTCTTAAGGAAGAGATGGTGAATAATCAAATTATTGCGCGGGGGATAAAGGATGAGCGTGTGATTGGAGCATTTTTAAAAGTTCCTCGGCACCGCTTTATCCCTGAGAAAAATATTAGTGAGGCATATGATGACCATCCTTTACCCATTGGTGAAGGACAGACTATTTCTCAACCCTATATGGTGGCTCTAATGACCGAATGTCTCGGTTTAAAAAGAGGAGAAAGAGTTTTAGAAGTTGGTACAGGTTCAGGCTATCAGACGGCAATTCTGGCTGAGTTGGCGCATGAAGTCTATAGCATAGAAAGAATTTCTTCTTTAGCAGAAAGAGCAAAAATGATATTAGAGGAGTTGGGTTATAAGAATATAAGGATAAAAACAGGAGACGGAACCCTTGGTTGGGAAGATTTTTCTCCTTATGATGGGATAGTAGTTACTGCTGGTTCTCCCGAGGTCCCTCCTCCCTTGATTGATCAGTTGAAAGCAAAAGGGCGTTTAGTAATTCCTTTGGGTGATTCTTTCTCGCAGGTTCTAACCGTTTTTGAAAAATTAGAAAATAGGGTTAAAAGGATAGAAATTTGTGGTTGTGTTTTTGTTCCCTTAGTGGGTAGATATGGTTGGTATAGGGACAGTTGAATGTTAGAAAGAATTTTTCTTTTCTTCAAAAATTTTCCGCCACAATGGGCAGTTTTCTTAACCGCAATGCTTCCTGTTTCTGAATTACGCGGTGCTATACCGTTAGGTTTTTCCTTAGGGATGCCTTGGCAGAAGATAATTATTTTTTCTTTATTAGGCAATATTTTCCCCGTTCCCTTTATTCTTTTTTTGTTAGATCCCATTGCAGAATATCTTAGAGAATTTAAATTATGGAAGAAATTTTTTAATTGGTTGTATATTCGTACACAAAAAAAAGCAAGAGTTATAGAACGGTATAAATTCTGGGGGTTGGTAATCTTTGTAGGCATTCCTTTGCCAATGACCGGGGCTTGGACAGGAGCGGTTGCTGCTTCTCTTTTAGATATGCGTTTTAAAAAAGCCTTAATGGGAATTTCTTTGGGGATAGTTATTGCAGGAACGATTGTTACTTTTCTGGTATTAACCGGTAAGATAATCATTTCTTTTTCCTTTAAATAGATTTTTTGACAGTTTGATTCATTATGCATATAATGTTTTTTAAATTTTGAGTAAACAGGATGGAAAATGTAATTGCTTTTTTAATCTTGTTGGTTGGTGGATACATCGGTTGGACAATCGGAGCAAATGACGCGGCGAATTGCGTAGGTGCAGATGTTGGCTCCGGGAAAATGACTATTAAGCAGGGAATATTTATTACCTGCCTTTTTAGTTTTTTAGGGGCGTTACTTTTAGGTTCGCGGGTGGTAAAGACTATTGGTAAAGGAATAGTTCCTTTAGATAAGTTAGATCCGCAAATAGGAATCTATATCGCCCTAGCTGCTTGTTTTGGAGCAGGGACTTGGGTGCTTATTGCTACCTTGCGGGGTTTACCCGTTTCCACCAGCCATTCAATAGTAGGGGCAGTAGCAGGAGCGGGCTTGGCAATAGGAGCAGAAGTAATTTGGAAGAAACTACTAGACATTTTTATCTGCTGGGTTTTTACTCCCATAGGGTCGGGAGTAATCGCTTATATTTTATATAGACCATTTCGTAAGATTTTTTATACCATAATTCCTAAAAGATTAATTAACGCTAGTGTGGTTTTCTTCATTGTAGCCACCAGTAGCTATTTAGCTTTTACGTGGGGGGCGAATGATGTGGCTAATGCTACAGGAATAATCGTCGGAGCAGGAATAATGCGACAGGATAAAGCAGTTATTTATGGAAGCATCGCCATTTTGTTGGGAATAATAACCTTCGGTTATAAAGTTATTCGGACCGTAGGATTTGGAATTACTCGCCTTATGCCACTAATGGCGATTGTAGCTGAAATTGCCAGTGGATTAAATATTCACCTTTATACAATGTTTGGGATACCCGTCTCCACCAGCCATTCGATAGTAGGAGCGGTTGTGGGTGTGGGGTTGGTTAAGGGGATTAAGATGGTAAAAAGAAAGATGGTAGGAGAAATTATCTTTGCTTGGGCATTAACCCCTTTGGTAAGTGGATTGATTTCATTTTTAATTCTTAAGTTAGTAAGAATTTTGTTATAATAAACGGAGGTGATGGAGATGAAAGAGTCAAGGAATATTTTAGGGTGGTTAGGGATGAAGCAGGAAGCGCTTGTTTTAGAAGATGCTCGGAAACATGTGGAAGTTACCTCTCAGACAGTAGAGTGGTTTAGGGAGGCGATTTTGTCATTTATTAAAGGGGATTTAGAAAATAAGGGAAAAGCGATAGAAAAAGTAAGGGAATGCGAACGGGAGGCAGATGCTTTGAGGTCGAAGATGATAGATAGGCTTTCTGAAGGTGTACTGGTTCCTCCTGACAGAGAAGATTTAATGCATTTTGTTAAATCATTGGATAGGATTGCAGATTGGACAAATGGAGCAGCTAGACTCCTTGATTTTATAGAAGAGAAATTACCAGAAAATATTTTAAAGGAAATTTCCCAAGCTACAGAGATAATTTTTAGTTCCATTTCCAAGCTCAAAGAAGGAATTGAATCACTTATGAAAAATGATTTGAAACAAGCAATAAGAGATTGTAATGAAGTAGAGTTATATGAGACGAAAGCGGATGACCAGAAAAAGGTTTTAATTGGAGCGATTATTAAAGCAAAATTGGCTGCCTCTACCTTGCTTTTGGTATACCAATTGGCAGAATATATGGAAGGAGTCACCGATAAGATAGAGGACGCGGCAGATTTTATTAAAGTATTGGCCATTAAGTCGGGATAGCGATATGTTTATTATTTCCAATTTCCTGTTGGGTTTAGCAAGGGTTCTAAATGTAGGGCTGACCATTATTTGGTGGTTAGTGTTTATACGAGCGATAATCAGCTGGGTAAATCCCGACCCTTTTAACCCCATTGTGCAATTTCTCTATCGAAGTACTGAACCCATACTTAGCCCTCTAAGAAGGATCATACCGCCTACTTTTGGCATTGATATTTCTCCCTTAATTGCTTTTCTTATAATTGTATTCTTAAGACCTTTTCTCGTAAATACACTTATTGGGCTGGCGTTAAGAATGCAATGAAAAACCTTCGTGAATTTTTTCCTTCACGTGAAAGAATCTTAATTCTCTCCCCACACCCTGATGACGACTGTATTGGAATGGGAGCAACCATTAATTTTCTAAAAAAAAAAGATAACATCATCAAAATCTTCTATCTTACTCCAGGATGGAGAGGGGTGAAAGAAAATCTTTCTTGTAAAGAGAGAATCAATTTAAGAAAAAATGAAGCAATTTCTGCCAGTAAAATTTTAGGGATAGATAAAAAATCACTTAAGTTTCTTTTTCTTCCTTTTTATGAAAAAGGAAAAGTTGTTTCTGAGGATATTCAGAAATTAACTAAAGAGATAAAGAAGTTTCACCCCTTGGTGATCTTTACTTCTGGCGAAGAAAATGACCCTCATCTTACTCATAAGAAATGTTGGAAGATAATAAAAGAGAGCTTAGATGGTTTAGATTTTTTTCCTAAGGTATATATTTATCGGGTTTGGAAATTACTCAAAAAATTCGATTTTTATTTTCCCTTTGGAGATGAAATTATGGAATTAAAAATAGAAGCAATCAAAGCACATCGAAGTCAACTTGAGCCAAAATATATTAAAAAAGGAATGATTTCTTTCTGGGAAAGGGAAGAAAGCTTAAACAAATTTTACGGAGAAGTGTTAAGGAAGAAGGGGAAAATAAGAAATTTCTTATTTGCTGAGGTTTTTAAATCCTGCCCAAATAATCCAGAAAAAAATCGCGGTTTCAGGGATGAAGAATGAAATATCTATAAGATTGTGAGATAGAAAAAAAGGACATACCTTCCTAAGATAAACTGACATACCCCAATTTTTTTGAATTCCATTTTTAAAAATGTTATCATATAGGCATTGTAGAAGCAAGAAAAACTTGGATGGCTATGCATGATAATGATTCCGTCTCAGTGGTTATAGTTGATTGGCGGAGTAACAAGTTACTAAAAAATTGCCTTAACTCAGTATTCCTTCAAACCTACAGGAATTTCGAAATCATCTTAGTAGAAAATGAGCCGCTAGATAGCTTTCTTAGAGAGATATTGAGTTCTTTTCCCCAATTGAGAATTATTGCGAATAAAAAGAATTTTTTTTATTCTTTTGCTCAGAATCAAGGCATCAAGGAGGCAAAGGGAGAGTTTGTTCTTTCTCTAAATAATGATATTATTTTAGATAGAAATTTTCTAAAAGAGGTTTTAAATACTATAAAAATGGATAGAAAGATTGGTATTGTTTCGGGAAAGATTCTTTCTTATAAAGGAGAATTTATCGATTCTACAGGACAGTTTTTATCACGGATGCGTAAACCGTTAGAAAGAGGTCATAGAGAAAAAGACATAGGGCAATTTGATACTCCTGGATTTGTCTTTGGTGCCTGCGGAGCCTGTGCATTTTACAGAAAAGAGATGCTTGAAGCGATAAGAATAGAAGATGGTGAATATTTTGATAACAATTACGGATTATTCTATGAAGACCTGGATTTGAACTGGCGTGCACAATTGGCGGGATGGAAGGCATATTATAATCCGAAGGCAATTGGCTACCATTTGCGGGGAAGTTCTGCAAAAGTTAATCAGCCAAAATTTCGTATATTCAAGCGGTTTGAGTTTTGTTATCTTCTTCCTGAACATAAATTGATGCTTCTGAAAAACAGATATGCTACGATAATTAAAAACGAAACTACCCAAGGTTTTTTAAGAAATTTTTTCTTTATTTTTATATATGATTTATCAATCTGGGCTTATTTACTTTTATTTGAACCATCTATAATCCTTAGGTTCAGAAAGGAGGTGAAATATTTATTGAGCGTTTTTAGAAAAGAAAGGAGGTAAAGAATGAAAAGATTTATATTCTACTTTCTTCTTTCTCTATGCGTGGGGATGGCTTCGGCGGATGAGGTCTGGGAGAATATTACGGGGAGTTTAGACCATGATTTGTATTCTTTAGCCATTTCTCCCTTTGATGGCAAAATTATTTATGTGGGTTCGGATAAGGCAGTCTTTAAGACGGAAAACAAAGGAAATATTTGGCAGTATCTCTATACCGTGAAAGGAGAGAGTCAAAAGATTAATTTTATTCTTTTTGACCCCAAGGATAAAAATACAGTTTATTTAGCAACCTCTCATGGGCTATTTAGAACCTTGGATAATGGAAAGTCTTTTCAGAAGATTTTTAGAAAAGAGACAAACGTTTTCTATGTAATTAAGAATTTTGAAGATGCCCTTTATTTAGGAACAAATAACGGTGTGTATTTAAGTATAGATAGAGGAGGTACCTGGAATCGTCTTTCAGGAATTCCTCAAGGAACAGAGGTATTTTCTTTAGCTATCCATCCTGCTCTTCCACGGCTGGTCTATGCGGTTTGCAATAGGGGAGTATATCGTTCTTTTGATAAAGGAGAAAATTGGGAAAGAGTTTTTGTTACTCAAGGAATACAAGAGGAATCTACAGAGGATGATGGGGAAAATGAAGGAGCTGAAGAAATAGAGGTATCATCGCTTATCCCCCGTAGTCTTCTTATTAACCGTTCTAATCCCAGTTTTGTGTATTTAGGAACTACAAAAGGACTTTATGTCTCTTCTGATAGTGGAAGAACTTGGGATAAGAGAAACATCGCTAATTTAGGAGGGGTAGACGTTCGTTATATTGTCGCTTATGAAGAACCAGATTTGTTGTATCTTGCTACAAATAAAGGAATATTTAAGGTTAATCTTAATAAGCTTAGAGCAGAGGAAGTTTATCAGGACTTACCTACCCAAGATGTACGCATGCTTGCCTTGGATAAAGAGCATACACTTTGGGCAGTCACCGCTAAAGGATTATTTAGAACTGTTAAGGTTACTGAAGGAAAAAGCGTCAATAAGGATAGTTATTTAGAGGAATATGAATTTTATTTTCGCGATGAACCTACTATTCAAGAGGTACGAAAAGAAGCAATAAGATATGCAGAGGTTTATCCAGAAAAGATTAAAAACTGGCGAACTCAGGCACGGCTTAAGGCATTTGTACCAGAGTTTGATTTGGATTATGATAAGACTATTTCCATTTACGGGGCTCAGAGTTACGAAAGAGTAGTGGTTGGTCCGCGTGACTGGGGTATGTCTTTAAGATGGGATTTAGGAGACTTAATCTGGTCCACCGACCAGACTTCCATTGATGTGCGTTCTCGGTTGATGGTGCAGTTGCGTGACGATATTCTCGATGAGACCAATCGTTTATACTATGAGAGGCGCAGGGTTAAATTAGGTTTGTTACTTAATCCTCCTCAGGATCTTAAGGAACGTTTGGAGAAGCAAATCCGTCTTGATGAATTAACCGCCGGCCTCGATGCTTTAACTGGAGGATATTTTTCAAAGAGACTAAAAGAATTATCGAATAAGGAATAAAATTCGAAATTCTGAACTTGGGATTTTTAGAGACGATGTTAAAATTAAGAAATATTTTATGTGCTTTAGTAATTATTTCTTTATCAAATTTCTTTCATGAATTAGGCTTACCTAAAAAAGCCTTTGTAGAGAAGGTTATCGATGGAGATACAGTGGTTATAAAGGGAGAAAAAGTTATACGTTATATTGGCATAGATACTCCAGAGGTAAGAAAAAAGGAGAAAGATAAATGGGTTTATGCTCCTCAACCTTTTGCCTTAGAGGCAAAGGAGTTGAATCAGATGTTGGTAGAGAAAAAATGGGTTCGCTTGGAATACGATCTCGAAAAGAAAGATAAATACGGAAGACTTCTTTGTTACGTTTTTGTAGATGATACACTTGTTAATGCCAAGCTCATTGAGGAAGGGCTTGCCTTCCTTTATACTTTGCCGCCAAATGTTAAATATGTGGATAAATTTGTTTCTCTTCAGAAAAAAGCAAGAGAGGAGGAACGCGGTATTTGGAAGATATATGCAAAAGGCAGTATTAATGCTGAAGAAGCAAAGAATCATATTGGAGAATTGGCAGAGGTTGTGGGTAGAGTGAGTAAAGTAAAAGAACAGGAAAAGGTATTAATCTTGAATTTTGGGCAGGCAAAAAAGAATGATTTTAAAATAGCCATTTTCAGGGACGACTTAAAGTATTTTTTCTCCTCTAAAATAGAACCTTCTACATATTATATTGGAAAAAAAATAAAGGTATGTGGTAAAATTAAATATTATTCAGGCCCGGAGATAGTCGTAAGACATCCCAGCCAGATAGAGATCATAGAATGAGAGAAGACATTTATGATTTGATTATTATCGGTGGAGGACCTGCAGGCCTTTCTTGTGCGATATACGCAGGGAGAGCTCGCCTCAGAACACTTGTTTTAGAAAAGACTTCTTTCGGAGGCCAGTTATTATTTACCCAAAGAATAGAGAACTATCCAGGTTTTAGTGAACCTGTAAGTTCCTATGTTTTTGCTGAAGAAATGAAGAAACAAGCAGAGAAATTTGGTGCAGAGTTTAAAGAGGCTGAGGTGATTGAAATAGACATAAAGGGTAAAGAAAAAATAATTACCACGCAAGAAGAGCAAATTTATCGGTCTTTTGCAGTAGTGGTTGCAGCGGGTACGCGATATAAAGAATTGGGGGTTCCTGGCGAATTAGAGTTATTAGGGAAGGGAGTGTCTTATTGTGGGACCTGCGATGGTCCTTTGTTTCAGCATAAAGAAATAGCGGTGGTAGGAGGTGGTGACACAGCATTGGAGGAAACGATTTTTTTAAGCCGCTTTGCGAAGAAAATTTTTCTTATCCATCGTCGCGATAGGTTAAGGGGAGCAAAGATTCTTCAGGAGAAAATTTTTGCTTTGCAAAATTTAGAAGTTCATTGGGATACGGTTGTTTTGAAAATCGAAGGCGGAGAAAGAGTAAAAGGGATAAAGGTTAAGAATCTAAGGAGCGAAAAAGAAGATTTCATAGCTTGTGAGGGAGTATTTATTTTTGTTGGTTTAAAACCTCAGACGGAGTTTGTTAAAGGGATGCTTAAATTGGATGAGCAGGGGTTTGTTGTTACAGACGAAAAACTTCAAACTTCACAAGAAGGCATCTTTGCCTGTGGAGATGTGCGGAAGAATAACTTGAAACAGGTGGTTAATGCTTGTGCCGAGGGAGCTCTAGCAGCAATCTCAGCAGAGAAGTATATTGAGGAGGTTAGACATGGTTAAAGAAATTACTGCGAAAGATTTTCAAAAAGATGTTTTAGATTCGAAGTTTCCGGTATTTGTAGATTTCTGGGCAGAGTGGTGTGGACCTTGCAGGGCAGTTAGTCCGATAATCGATTCTTTAGCCGAGGAGTATAAAGATAGATTTAGTTTTGTGAAAATAAATGTAGACAGTTTTCCTGAAATTGCGGGGCGCTACGGAATAATGTCTATTCCTACCATGCTGGTTTTTAGCCAAGGGAAAGTCATCGCTCAGACGGCAGGAAGTCAGACAAAGATACAGCTTAAGAATTTCTTGGAGGATACTTTGAGAAAGATATGAGAGAGGCAGAATTTTATGAGAAGCTTGCAGGAAACAATGTCCGTTGTTTTCTCTGTAATCATCGTTGTTTAATTGCTGATGGTAAAAAGGGAATTTGCGGAGTAAGGGAGAATATAAAAGGTATTCTCTATAGTCTTGTTTACGGGAAATTGATTTCTCAACATGTAGACCCTATTGAAAAAAAGCCTTTTTTCCACTTTTTCCCCGGTTCCCTTGCTTATTCAGTTGCTACCGTGGGGTGCAATTTTAAATGCGATTTCTGTCAGAATTATGAGATTTCTCAAATAGTGAGAAGCAAGGGAGAAATTTTTGGAGAGGAAGTTGCTCCTGAAGTAGTAGTAGATTCAGCCATAGAGTATGGATGCAAGAGTCTTTCTTATACCTACACTGAACCCACAATCGCTTATGATTATTATAAAGAAATAATGAGGCTGGCGAAAAAACGAGGTCTTTATAATAATTTTGTTACCAATGGCTACATGACAGAGGAGTTATTGAGTGATGCTCTTGGTTATTTAGATGCAGCCAATGTTGACCTAAAGTCGTTCAGCAGTGGTTTTTATAAAAATATATGCGGAGCAAGACTTGAGCCGATTTTGGAATCTTTAAAAATAATGAAAAAAATGAATATCTGGTTAGAGGTAACCACTTTGCTTATTCCTGGGCTTAATGATAGTGAGCAAGAGATAAGGAATTGTGCCGAGTTTATTTATAGTTTAGGTAATGAAACTCCCTGGCATATTAGCAGATTCTATCCGCATTATAAGATGGATGATGTTTCTCCTACTCCTCTTCGTGCTTTACACAAGGCAAGAGAGATAGGTTTAGAAGTGGGGCTTAAGTATGTCTATGCGGGAAATGTTCCTGGAGATGAAGGAGAAGATACCTATTGCTACGGTTGTAAGAAAAAGGTTATTAGAAGATATGGTTTTCAGGTCTTGGAATACAACATAGATAATTCTTACTGTCATTTTTGTAATACGCAAATAGAAGGAGTCGGTTTGTAAAAAAATGAAGCTATATTTAAGATTGTTAAAATTTGTTCAGCCCTATGGTTTTATTTTGCTTTTAGCGATATTAACTATGGTTATTTCTACCCTTTTCGATGGCGTTTCCTTAGGGATGCTTGTTCCGCTTGCGGATAATATTCTTAGCGGTAAAAAAATTATTCTCTCACGCAGTTTACCTTCTTTTCTTACAGAAATCATTGAGGTGATAAATAATACTCCCAGCCTTGTTTTGCTAAAAATAACCGCTATTTTGATTATCATTCTCTTTACCCTCAAAGGAATAACTACTTTTTTACAAGGTTACCTTATGAATCTGGTAAGTCAGAGGATAATGCGTGATATAAGAAATCTTATTTATGAGAAAATTCAATCTCTTTCTTTAGATTTTTATGTCCGTTCTAAGACAGGAGCTTTAGTTTCTCGAATTACCTACGATGTAGGATGGGTTCAGATTGCCATATCTGAGGCGTTGGCAGATTTTATTTTCTTCTCTCTGCAGCTTTTACTTTTTACATTTATTATTTTTTTCATTCAGCCCAAGCTTGCCTTAATTTCTTTTATCCTGCTTCCTCTGATTGGATTACCTGCTTTCCGTATAGGAAAAATGCTGCGCAAAATAAGTAAACGCGCGCAGGAGAAAATGGCAGAAATTAATACCGTACTTTATGAATCGATTACAGGGGTAAGAATTGTTAAGGCATTTTCGATGGAAGATTATGAGATTAAAAAGTTCAGAGAGTATAACCACAACTTTTATCACCTTATTCTCAGTGCTATCAAAAAGAGTCTTGTGCTTGGCCCGGTTACAGAATTTTTTGGTGCCTGTGCAGGAGTTTTTGTGCTTTATTTAGGTGGTAAAGAAGTAATCTATGGCAGGATTTCTTTTGGGGTCTTTGTGCTTTTTTTAGGCTCCCTGCTTTCTTTGCTTAAACCCTTTAAGCGTCTGAGTAAAGTATATACCATAAATCAGCAGGCTTTGGCTGCGGTGGGAAGGGTATTTGAGATATTAGATAAGCAACCTTCAGTAAAAGAAGTTTCTTGTCCCTATATAATGAAATCTTTTGAGAAAGAGTTAGTCTTTGAGAATGTAAGTTTTTCTTATGAGGAAAAAGATGTTCTTAAAGATATAAATCTTAAGGTTAGAAAAGGAGAGATTGTGGCTATTGTAGGCCCTACGGGTTCAGGGAAGACTACCTTAGTTAACCTTATACCACGTTTCTACGACCCTACCGAAGGCAAGATTTTGATAGATGGTATAGATTTAAGGGAGTTGAGTATAAAATCTTTGCGTTCTCATATAGGCATTGTCACGCAAGAAACACTTCTTTTTAATGACACCGTAATGTTGAATATCTCTTATGGTAGACCCGGAGCGTCTTTGGATGAAATAACGAAGGCTGCAAAAATAGCCAACGCTCATGATTTTATCGTGCAGTTGCCCGAGGGATACAATACTTTAATCGGTGAACACGGAGCAAAACTTTCCGGCGGTGAAAGACAGAGGCTGGCAATTGCTAGAGCGGTGTTGAAAAATCCCTCGATACTCATTCTTGATGAAGCCACTTCCCAACTTGATAGCACATCTGAGCGGATTGTCCAAGAGGCACTGGAACGATTGATGCAGGACCGTACGGTATTAATTATTGCTCATCGGCTTTCTACGATAAAGAATGCAGATAGAATAGTTGTTTTACAAGGTGGTAAAATAGCAGAAATGGGCAATCATGAAGAACTAATGAGTAAATGTATGATTTATAAAGATATGTATGAAATGCAGAGTTTAGTTTCCTAAAAGAATTGCATAAGGTATTGATTTGTGATATACTAAATTTTTAAAATTTAGCCCATAAAAATAAAAAAGGAGGAATGAGATGGCGATAATTGAACTCGTGAGGGAACTTTTAGAAGCGGGGGTCCATTTTGGGCACCACAGAAAACGCTGGAATCCACGGATGAAAAATTTTGTTTTTGGAGAACGCAACGGTGTTTTAATCATTGACTTGGAAAAAACCGCTGATTGTCTTGCCACTGCCTGCAAATTTTTAGAGGAAATAAGTGCCAAAGGAGGAGAGGTATTGTTGGTGGGGACCAAAAAACAGGCACAGACCATTGTAGAGGAAGAAGCGAAGCGATGTGGGTCTCCATTTGTGAACATTCGTTGGTTAGGGGGGATACTTACAAATTTTGAAACAATAAAGAAAAGTATCAAACGTTTTGAAGAGCTTATCAAGATGAAAGAAAACGGTTTATTCGCGAAACTTTCTAAAAAAGAGGCTTCGAGACTGAGTAAAGAACTTCTCAGATTGGAGAGGAATTTAGGTGGGATTGTAACTATGAAGAAAATTCCCGCTGCTCTTTATATAATTGACCCCAAAATAGAAGAAATTGCCGTTAAGGAAGCAATTCGTCTTTCTATTCCCATTGTTGCGTTGATTGATACTAACTGTGATCCTACTTTTATTACCTACCCTATACCTGGAAATGATGATGCGATTCGTTCGATAAGATTTATTACTACAAAGATTGTCGATAGTATAACCGAAGGCAAGAAAAAATTTGCTCAGTTTGCTCCTAAAGATGCTAAAGAAGAGATAAAAGAGGAGACAAAAGAAGATGTAAGGGTAGAGGTTCCCGAGATACCTGAGGAAATCGAAGAAAAGGTAGAAAAGAAAGAAGAGAAAAAACCACATAAGGCAGTGAAAATTCGCGGAAAGAATGCTTAGGAAGGAGGTTTAAATTTATGATAGACCTGATTAAAGAACTGCGCGAGAAAACTGGCGCAGGAGTAATGGATTGTCGCCGAGCACTGATTGAATCTAAAGGTGACTTCAATAAAGCAGTGCAGATTATTAAGGAGCGGGGTATAGAAATTGCTTTAAAGAAATCCGAGCGCCAAGTAAAAGAGGGAAGAGTGGAAGCATATGTGCATTTAGGAGATAAATTAGGGGTTATTGTAGAGATCAATTGCGAGACCGACTTTGTGGCAAGAAACGAATTATTTAAAAAAATGTGTCGTGACGTAGCAATGCAGATAGCCGCAGCAAATCCCTCTTATATAAAGGCTGAAGATATTCCCCAAGATGTTCTGAAAGAAGAAAAGAAGAATTTTGAATTGGGCTTCTCTGGTGATAAGAAGGAATTATCTAAGCAATGGGAAGAGTACCTGAGTAAATTCTTGAAAGAAAAATGTCTCTTGGAACAACCATTCATAAAAGATGAGAAAATTACAGTAAGAGAATATATTAATTCTATGATTGCTCAGTTTGGGGAAAATATCCAAGTCCGCAGATTTACTCGTTATCAATTAGGAGAATAATACATTTGTGAGTAAGATAAAAAAGGCAAAATACAAGAGAGTAGTTCTTAAGTTAAGTGGAGAAGCACTCCAGGGTAAGGAAGGATATGGGATTGATCCTCAGGTTACTCTTTCCATTGCCCAGAGGATAAAAGAGGTTAATGATATCGGGGTAGAGATAGCGATTGTGATTGGAGGAGGAAATATTTTCCGCGGAAACAAAGCAGCTTCAGAGGGGATGGACCGTTCTACTGCTGATTATATGGGTATGCTTGCTACGGTAATCAATGGGCTTGCACTGCAGGATGCCTTGGAGAGAATAGGAGTTTCTACCAGGCTTCAGACTGCCATTGAGATGAAGGAATTGGCAGAGCCATACATAAGGAGGAGGGCAATTCGACACTTGGAGAAAGGAAGGGTGGTGATATTTGCGGCAGGTACAGGCAATCCTTATTTTACTACCGATACCACAGCTGCATTGAGAGCGATAGAGATTAATGCAGAGGTTATCCTCAAAGGAACCAAGGTTGACGGTGTATATACCGCTGACCCCCTCAAAGACAAGAAAGCGAGAAAATTTGACGTTTTAGAATATATTGATGTTTTAAAGCTTGGGTTGAAAGTAATGGATGCTACAGCGATAAGTCTTTGTATGGATAACCATCTCCCAATTATTGTTTTCAATTTAAATAAAAAGGGTAATATTAAAAAGGCAATTTTGGGTGAAAAAGTAGGGACACTTGTGAAATAGGGAGGGTGTATGGCTACGGTAAAGGAAGTTTTACACCAAACAGAAGAAAAGATGCATAAAACCATTGAAGTTATTCAACGGGAATTTGCCACTGTTCGGACATCACGCGCTTCGCCCACTTTACTTGACCATATAAAAATAAACTATTATGGGACTTTAACCCCTTTACGGCAGTTGGCAACTATTTCTATACCCGAGCCCAAATTAATTATTATTCAACCTTGGGATCAATCTGCATTAGCAGAAGTAGAAAAAGAAATCCTCAGAGCAAATTTAGGACTTACTCCTATAAATGACGGGAAGGTTATTAAGCTTTCTATCCCTCCTCTCAGTAAGGAGAGAAGAGAAGAACTTATTAAAGTGGTTAAGAAGATGGCAGAAGATGGCCGGGTAGCGATTCGTTCTATTCGCCATGATGCTAATGAGCAGATTAGAAAGTTGGAAAAAGATAAACTGATAGGTGAAGACGATTCCTTCCGCAATCAGGAAGAAGTTCAGAAACTCACCGATAAATATATAAAGCAGATTGATGAGATTCTGAAGATAAAGGAAAAAGAAATTCTGGAAATCTAAGATCCAGATTAACAAAGATATTTTAGCAATTTTTAAGATGCGGGCCGCTAGCTCAGCCGGTAGAGCACAGGCTTTTTAAGCCTGGAGTGCCGAGATCGAGACTCGGGCGGCCCAAGGAGTTTGCTTACTGGTCGAAGAACTCGAAGTGATGCCTGAAGGGAAGAAGTTCCTTTCAGGATTAGCGGAGAACAGTGAAACGTTAGGAGGGGACTAGTCCCCTCCTAAGAAGTGGAGGTTTTTAAATCCGGAGTGCCGAGATCAAGACTCGGGCGGCCCGAGGAGTTTGCTTACTGGTTTCGCAAGTTCTAAAGGATGGTTGCGGAAAGATAGTTTTTCTCGGAGGTTTTAACCCACCGTTGATGGAAAAGTATCGACTCATTTCACATACTGCCGATTTAGGGATAGAAGTTTATGGCAGGTCGTTAGAAGAAATCTTTTTAAATTCCGCCTATGCGCTGTTTGATTTGATTACAGAGTTGGAAAGGGTGAGCGCAAAGGACAAGATAGAACTAACCATAGCTTCTGAGGACCAGAATGAACTTTTAATCAATTGGCTTCGGCGTTTACACAGTTATTATGCTATTGATGAATATCTCTTTAGGAATTTTCAGATATTGCAACTTACCTCCAACGAAATAAAAGGGTTTGCCGAAGGTGAAAAATTTAATCCCCAGAGGCACATTTTAAAAAAAGAAATAAAAGCAGTAACCTACCATCAGATAGAAATTAGAAAAAAAGAGAATTTATATACAACGCAGATAATCTTTGATGTCTAATACCGCGAAAACACGCTAAATTTAACGCGAAATTATGCTAAAGGAGTTGTGAAAATGGGTGTGTCTTGGAATGGTCCTTTAGAAAAGATTGATGATTATCGCTTTCGCATCCCTAAAACTTACAAACCAGGAATGCAGGTTGATGGGATAATCTATACAGATGAAAAGATGCTTGATGATATTCGTCAGGACCAGGCAGCGGAGCAGGTGGCGAATGTTAGTTTTTTACCGGGGATTGTAAAATATTCTTTAGCGATGCCAGATATCCACTGGGGCTATGGCTTTCCCATTGGCGGAGTAGCGGCAACTAATCCCGAAAAAGGCGGAGTGATTTCTCCTGGCGGAGTTGGTTATGACATAAACTGTGGTGTCAGGTTAGTTAAAACCAATTTATTTATTGATGAAATTAAGCCCAAAATTAAAGAACTGATTACTGCTTTATTTCATACTATTCCTGCCGGTGTAGGTTCTACGGGGGAAATAAAAATTTCGGTTCAGGAGGAACAGGAATTGTTAGTTAAGGGAGCACGCTGGGCAGTAGCTAAAGGTTATGGTATAAAGGAAGATTTGGAATGCACAGAAGAGGGGGGTTGTATTGGGGGAGCAGACCCCGCGGATGTTTCGGCAAAAGCGTACGAACGCGGTAAGAAGCAATCCGGGACCCTTGGTTCAGGAAACCATTTTCTGGAAATTCAAGAAATAGACGGTATTTATGATAGAAGTTTGGCAGAAAAATTTGGTTTAGAAGAAGGGCAAATTACAATTATGATTCATTCGGGTTCACGCGGTTTAGGTTATCAGGTGTGTGATGATTATTTAGAAACAATGGGTAAAGCAGTGCGTAAATATAATATTAATCTTCCTGATAGGCAACTGGCTTGTGCTCCCATAGATTCTCCAGAAGCAGAGGCTTATATTTCGGCGATGCGCTGTGCCGCAAATTATGCCTGGGCAAATCGGCAATGTCTTATGCACTTAACGAGAATTGTTTTTGAACGCGTATTCAATAAAAGTTGGGAAACACTAGGAATATTTTTAATTTATGATGTTGCTCATAATATCGCTAAATTTGAAAGATATATAATCGATGGGAAAGAAAAAACTCTTTGCGTTCATCGTAAAGGGGCAACCCGTGCATTTGGTCCCGGACATCCTGATTTACCGCCGCGGCACAAAGAGACTGGCCAGCCGGTAATTATTCCCGGCGATATGGGGAGAAATTCTTATTTACTTGTAGGAACGAGTAAGGCAGAGGAAACTTTCTACAGCACCTGTCACGGAGCTGGAAGAGTTATGTCGCGTTCGCAAGCAATAAAGTCTTGCTCAGGGAGAAATGTTTCGCGCGAATTGGAAGAAAAGGGGATTATTGTAATGGCTTCAAGCAGAGGGACTTTGGCCGAAGAGGTTCCTGATGCCTATAAAGATGTAAACGATGTAGTTAAAGTAGTATCTCGGGCAGGCATATCTAAAACTGTCTGTCGGATGAGACCGCTGGGAGTAATTAAAGGATAGTTTTTATTAGCTATATAATAGCCAAAAAGGAGATAAATATGCTTGACCTTAAGTTTATTCGGGAGAATCCCGATAAAGTGAGAATTGCGCTTAAAAACAGAGGAATGAAAGACGATTTACTTAATGATTTGCTAAGGATTGATACCGAGCGTAGAGGATTATTAAACGATTTGGAAGAATTACGTCGGAAAAGAAATTTACTTTCCGATGAAGTAGGGAGGTTATTGCAGGATAAAAAAAATGCCCAGGAAAAGATTATAGAGTCTAAAAAAGTTGGTAGTAAAATTAAAGAATTAGAAGGTGATTTAGATAGTTTAGAGAAAAAGTTAAAGAATTTACTTCTAAATCTTCCCAACATTCCCCACGATTCAGTTCCCGTAGGACCAGATGCTTCTTACAATAAGATTGTTCGTTCCTGGGGAAAACCGAGAGATTTTACTTTTACCCCGCGTACGCATCTGGAACTAGGGGAATATCTGGATATCATTGATTTTCCGCGGGCAGCAAAATTGGCTGGTTCAAATTTTGTCTTATTTAAAGGAGAAGGGGCAAAGCTTCAGCGTGCACTCATTGATTTTATGTTGGACCTGCATACTAAAAAGCATGGTTATAAAGAAGTCTGGCCTCCAGTTTTAGTTAATCGCACGAGCATGACTGCCACTGGACAGCTTCCCAAGCTGGAAATGGATATGTATTGTCTTCGTGATGATGACTTCTTTTTAGTGCCTACTGCAGAAGTACCTGTTACCAACCTTCATCGTGACGAGCTCTTAGAAGAAGAAATACTTCCGCTATACTATACTGCATACACTCCCTGTTTTCGTCGAGAGGCAGGTTCATACGGTAAGGATACAAAGGGATTAATCCGTGTGCATCAGTTTGACAAGGTAGAGTTGGTAAAATTTACCAAACCCGAGGATTCATATAAAGAACACGAATTGTTGGTAAAAGATGCAGAAGAGGTTCTTCAGTTACTTGGGCTTTCTTACCGTGTAGTTTTACTTTCTACTGGCGATTTAAGTTTTGCCGGAACAAAATGCTACGATTTGGAAGCATGGGCGCCGGGTGTAGGGATTAATTTAGAAGTTTCTTCCTGCAGTAATTTTGAAGATTTTCAGGCACGACGGGCAAATATCCGCTTTAGGCGCTTAACGGCTAACGGTAAGCAGTCAACAGAATATGTTCATACTCTAAATGGTTCGGGAGTCGCTTTAGCCAGAACCGTAATTTGCATTTTAGAAAATTATCAAAATGAGGATGGCTCAATAACTATTCCCGAAGTTCTCCGTCCTTACATGGATGGCAAAGAACGGCTTGGTTAAATCTGAAATTGTTTAGAGTTTAGAGCATGGGATGTAGAATTTATTTACTATGTGGTTACGCGTTTTAAAATTTATTCTTGGTATCCTTCTTATTCCTTTCTGCTTTGGAACTACAGTCTCCCTTTATCACCAAATTTCTAAAATATCTTCCTATTCCACTGAGGAAGTAGTTTTTTTGTGGGGAGTAGTTTTGTATATTGTGATGCATATTTTTATTTTTAAACCGCAACGTATTTACGTTTTTGGACACGAGATGGTTCATGCCTTATTTTCATGGCTAAGTGGGGGTAAAATAAAAAAGATTAAGATTTCTGATGAAGGAGGGGAAGTAAAAACAGACAAGATAAACTTTCTTACCTTAATTGCCCCCTATATTTTTCCTACCTATACCTTGTTATTTTCTATTCTGTTTTTTGTGTTTGATGCTTCTTATAAACTAGATATTATTTATTTAAGGTTATTTCTTTTCCTACTTGGTTTTAGTCTTACGATGCATATTCTTATGACCGCAGAGACTTTAAGAAGAATTCAGCCCGACTTAATTCAAGCGGGATATTTATTCTCTATTGTCCTCATTTATCTGGTTAACATTTCTCTTATGGCTTTTGTTTTGAGCCGTATATTTAGTTATTTTTCTTTTTCTTCTTTTTTTAATCTTTCCTTAGGGTTAACTCGCAACATATTTAGCCGTATTTTAAATCAGCTTTTTGCAATATAATTAGCAAAGTTGACTTTCTTATTGATGTTATATTTATGTTCGCACGAGGGTAGGTTCCAGAGTGACCGGTTCGAATGTCGAAGTCATATAAAGAAGACTTCGAGTTCCGGATGAGAGAGGTAATTAGCTGTTTTCAGAAAAGAGGGTGTGGTTTTTATCTTCCACAGTTTTTTAGATATATGGTGGGATGCCGGAGCGGTTGAACGGGCCTGTCTTGAAAACAGGTACTCCGAGAAAATCGGGGTCGTAGGTTCAAATCCTACTCCCACCGCCATTAAGCACAAGGAACAAGGCAGGGATTAGTAATCCGTAATCAGTAATTCGTAATTTAAGAGACGCAAAATTCAAAGCGCAAAGCACAAGACGAATATAACGAGCACAACTAACAAAACGATACTAACTTGTAATGGGAAGGATGCCAGAGTGGACGAATGGGACCGCCTCGAAAGCGGTTACCTCGACAAAATCGGGGTCGCAGGTTCGAATCCTGCTCCTTCCGCCAAAAACGAACTAAACGAAAACAACAAAATTAGCGGACTAAACGTGCTAAACTAAATTAGCTGGAGAGGTGCGAGAGCGGTTGAATCGGCACGCCTGGAGAGCGTGTGGCCGCCCACAAGGTGGCTCCTGGGTTCGAATCCCAGCCTCTCCGCCATTTGAAAAATGTTTTTGCTGGCCCGCCCTCTGCAAGGGGTCGCCAGCCGATTTTAGGCACAAAATTTAATTTTTTGTCTTTGTTCCGCGTAAGCGGAACGCCAAAAATGGGCTTTTCTTTTTCTTATATTGAATTCATATTTTTTGGTAATATGATAATAGATGTAAAATTATCATTTACCATTAAACTACCAAAACTTTATTTAGTATGACAAGTGGAAAAGTTATAAGCGAAAACATAAAAAGACTGCGAGCGAAACTTGGTTTAACCCAAGACGATTTAGCCAAAAAAGTGGATATAAAATACACTACGCTTATAAAGATTGAAAGCGGAGCAGTTAACAGACCAAGTGTCCAAATAATGGCTAAAATTGCCAAGGCACTTGGAGTGAATATTGAAGAGTTAATTAAGTAATATGCAAATTGCAAGGACAATGTCCAAAACAAAAAATCAATTAAAATCAGATACAGAAATTTGTAATGAATGCGGAAGAGATGTGAGCCGGGAGAGTGGTTTATTTGTGAATAGAGTTATAGATTTCGATGACCATAGAACAAGAAAAGAAATGAATAAGCCGTTTCCACAAGGAGATTATATTTGCAGAGAGTGCGAAGAAGAATTGAGAAATTTAGTTAAATAAATTTTATGAATGAAAACAATAAAAATTTAAAAAATCTATCTTTTTCTACTAGTCTTTTTAGTTCAGATAAATTGACAGATAAAAAGGCAGATATAATCAAAGAATTATTAAACAAATATTTCATTAAGGATATGAACGACTGGAGAGATATAAATGCTGATTTAATCATTACCGATCCGCCTTTCGGGATTGAATTCAGTGGTAAAAACGGAAATTATCATAGAAATGTTAATAATGTTGTTGATGGTTATGTAGAGTGGAAAGTTTCGGAATATGAAGAGAAAATACAACAATTATTAGAAGTAATTAAAAGAAATTTAAAAGAAAATGGTCAGGCTTTAATTTTTTCTGGATGGAATAATAGCAACATTATTCATAACAGAATTTTACAATTTAATGGATTAACGTTACGAGGGAAAATGTATTGGGTTTATAATTTTGCTCCGGTTTGTCAAAGAAAAACCTCTCATAATGTTTATGAAATTTATTGGATAACAAAGGGAGATAAATGGAGTTTTAATAATAGATGCACTACGCATCATTGTCAGCAAGGTGAACCAAATTTATCTACTCTGATTTTTAAAAGAGATTATAAAGTTAATATGCCTAAATATCCAACGCGGCTTCCATTTAAACTTCTTCAATGCTTATTAGAGCATTTTTCTAATGAAAAAGATTTAATTTTTGACCCTCTTTGTGGTAGCGGAATGGTTGGCGTAGTTTCCTATATGTTTAATAGAAACTTTATTATGGGAGATTTGAACAAAAACGGCAAAATAGTATTCACACATCTTTTAGATTACTATCTAAATAACAACGGCCTTCTTCAAGATATAAAAATTAGTACTTGGTGGAAAAATAAAAAGTAAAAAAATAATAATTATGAAAAAAGAAAATTTTTTAACTTTAGCGAAAGAAATATCTCTTGAATTTAAAAGAATTCCTACACATTGGGACGGCAGAAGGTCTATTTTAGAAATGAAAGAAGCAGGTTTTAATCAATGGAAACAAATGGAATGGATTGGTTTTTATTTTCAATTTTTATGTGAAAAACTTTTACAGAATATTATGACAATTCCGGGTCCAAAATATAGAAATGTTAGATTTGACGGTTTTAAAAAGATACCATGGGATTTTAAAGCACACGCAATAAATACAAGCAGTCATCAGATTATTGTAAATGATAGCGAAGCAACCGCTAATGCTATCAAGGATTATGGTTGTGTTGGTTTGATTCTGGCGATGGGAGAAGTGGAATATAATGATGATCAACGGACTTTTCAGAAGTGGCATGAAAAACTTAAAGGTGGTAAATCAAAGTACGAGTTAGAAAGAATAAAAAGAGGCGCTTGGTCAAGATTAAGAAAAGTGGAATTTAACTTAAAACAAATTTCATTTATTAAAATTGATGATGCGGTTCTTGTAAAATGCGGTTCCTTTCAAAGAGATTTTAGAAATTCCAACGGAAGGCCACGGCGAGAAAAAGTTTTATTAGACTTAGAAAAATTAGACGAAGAGATAATTTATTTTTTGGATTTTAACAAATAATATAATATATGCCCACACAACGAGAAAAAATAGTTAAAAAAGCACTGGAGATTTTAGAAAATCGTCCTAACGGAATTAGATATTCTGAACTATTTCGCGAAATAAAAAACCAATTACCAAAAGTGCCAGAAAATACAATTCATGGCACTATTTGGGATTTAGATAAAAAAATTTCAGAAATAGGAAAACCAGAAAGAGGAATTTTTGTATTAAAGAAATATCTCAAAGAAGGTATAGAGACAAAATTAAAAGAAGTAGAAAGAAGTGTTAGGGGAATAAACGAGAATCTTTTTTATAATTCATTTGCCGACTATTTAGTTAAAGATTTGGGAGAATGCACAAAAGCAATACCACTAGGCGGAAATAAATTTGGTGATAGATGGGGCACACCCGATGTTTTAGGGGTATATAAGTTTTCTGAAGCCGATCCAATACGACCGCCAATTGAAATTATAAGTGCAGAAATAAAAGTAGATACTAATCAACTTGTTACTGCTTTTGGTCAAGCGTGTTCCTATAAACTTTTCAGTCATAAAGTTTATCTTGTTGTTCCGAATGAAGCAGAACGAGATATCGAGAGGGTCGAATCTCTTTGTTCAAGATTTGGTATAGGACTTATCCTTTTTGACAAAAATAATCCTCAAAATCCAAATTTTGAAATAAGAACTAGGGCTACAAAAAGCGAACCAGATTATTTTTATGTAAATGAGTATTTAAGAAGGTTGGGCGAGGATTCCAAGAAATTATTTTAAAAAAGAATTTGCCGCCAAATAGGAAAATTAGTTATTATTTCCCTTGCGGGCTATCGCACGCTAATAAAATCGGTTCGGATTTTTTCAAATACACACCGCTTTACGTCGTTTTTTTATAAATAGATGCGTTATAGATTTGGCGGGTTTCGTAGAACTTTCTGTGAAGCATAATGTTTTTCTGTTGTGTTTGGAAATTGTACCTGTAACCTGAGGAGGTGTGTTATGCCTTTAATTAAAATCCTTTTATTCATTGCTTTCTTTATCGTCATCTTTGGTATCAGGATTGTTACCCAGTGGCAGAAGGGTGTGGTTTTTCGGCTGGGAAAATTGGTTAGGGAAATTAATCCCGGTTTAAATATTATTATCCCGATTATCGAATATGTGCGTTATGTGGATATGCGCACGCGCACCATGGATGTCATCCCGCAGGAGGTGATGACCAAGGATTCAGTGCCGGTAAAGATTGACGCCGTGGTCTATTACAAGATTTTTGATGCTGCCCGCTCCATTGTGGCAGTAGAGAATTTTGCCGCGGCCTCTGTGCTTTTAGCGCAGTCAAAATTAAGGGATGTTTTGGGAAAATATGATTTGGATACACTTTTAGCCAATAAAGATAAAATCGGGCAGGAAGTGTTAGAGGCGCTACAAGGCCCGACGGATGATTGGGGTATTAATATCAAAAGTGTAGAAGTAAAGAATATTGAAATTCCCGACAATATGAAGCGCGCCATGGCCAAAGAGGCAGAGGCAATTCGGGAAAAACGTTCGCGTTTAGTCAAGGCTTCCGCAGAAGAAGAAGCAAGCAAAAAATTTACCGAGGCAGCCAAGACCATTGAGGCATCTCCCAACGCGCTTTTATTAAGGCAGCTGCAGACCTGGCAGGAAATTGGTGCCGAGCAAAATAGTTTAATCATTCTGGTACCGACGGAATTCGCCCATATTATCAAAAAAATGCAGGGAGAAATTAAGTAAGGATGGCGATTAAAGAATTGGCCTACATTGACGACCTGACCCAGCTGGCTAACCGTCGCGCCTTTCGGAAAAATCTGGAAAATGATGTTGCCACGGCTCGACCTTTTTATCTAATCCTTTTAGACATTGACCATTTTAAGAAAATCAACGATACCTTTGGTCATGCCAATGGCGATTATATGATAAAGGAGTTTTCCAAATTAATCGTGGATGGTCTAAAAGACACCGATAACCTAATTGCCCGCTATGGTGGAGATGAATTCGCCGTTATTTTAAGAGCAGAAGATAAAGATAAGGTGATGTATCTGTGGGATGAGATTAGGCAAGGTGTGGCGCAAAAAGAATTTATTCTTCCGGAAGGCAAGCGCCAGATAAATATCACTACCAGTATCGGGATTGCCCAGTATCCTTTAGATGCTAAGACTCCGGATGAATTATTCTTACGGGCGGATGAGGCGCTTTATTCATCAAAACGTTTAGGCAGAAACCGCCTTTCTTTTGCCCAGGAGAGTTTAGCCCAGATTAAAGAGGAAAAGCGGATCCAGAATGCATTACTTCGGCCGCCTTTAGTAGGAAGGGAGAAAGAAAAACAGGAGATAAAAGAATATCTTTTGGGTGCTGAACCGCGGAAATTAGTCCTGATAGAATCAGAGATTGGCAGCGGTAAGACGCGTTTATTAGAAGAGAGCGCAGATTTAGCCCGGAAGCAAAATATTCCTGTTTTTTTCTTTACGGCAACGGAAATCCAGAAGACGCAGCCTTATGCGCTAGTGGTGGATATCCTGAATGCCTTGGGGCTGGAGCAGCCCGAACTTTTTAAAAAGGCATACACGGCATTAGAGCCAAAGAAACAACCGGTCTTATCAGTTTTTTCTAAGTTAAAGAAGCTTATTGGCGATACAGTGGCACTAGAAAATTGGGATGCCCAGGCGCGCTCCTATCTTTTTGAAGGAATCGCCGAACTGTTAGAGTTTATTATTACGGATTTAAAGCCCCTTATCATCATCGATAATCTGGATTGGATTGATGAACCAAGTGTGGGGATTTTAAGTTATCTTATCGTCTCTAAAAGATACGCGCCTTTGCGTATCTTAGCCAGTGACAGCCGACCACCCGCTGAGCAGAAAAGACGCGCCTTTTTAGACAACTTACTCTTGGGGATTTCAGAATTTGAGATTGTGCCGCATCTAAAATTAGAACCCCTTACTGATTCCCAGACTAAAGAATTAGTGCAGAGGATTTTTAACGGTGGTATCGTGCCGGAAGAGTTTCTTCATGATATCGCACGAATTACCAAAGGTAACCCATTTTTTATCGTGGAACTATTAAGGGATTTAATCAGCCGCGGGACGATTTATTTAAGATATCCGGATTGGGTTTTTAATGAGAAAAAAGAAGCCCTGCCGCAGGATTTAAAGGAACTCCTCACCAATAAATTTAAAAACTTAGAGCAGGAAGAAAAAGAATTGCTTCTGGCTGCCTCAGGTATTGGCGGAAATTTTAAATTTGATTTTCTTTCTAAATTAAAAAAGATGAATGAGGGTTATATTGAGGATATTGTTTCCCGCGCAGTAGAAAAAAATATCTTTAATAAAGAAGAGACCGATCTGGGGATTTTGGCTTTCAACAATGAATTTGCCCGAAGCATATTTTATGATACGCTGGATGAGACGACCAAGAAAAAATTGCACCTTAATATCGCCAATACCTTAGAGAGCGAATTTAGGGATAATCTTGAGACAGTAAGTTCGGAATTGGTCTTTCATTATCAACGCGCCGACCTCCTGACAAAGGTTAAGGAATACACACCCCTTGCTCTTTCTTACGCAGATAAACTCTTTTCTAATGCCCAGACGGAAAAGATTATTGAAGAGGCCATCCGCGCCCGCGAAGAGCGTGACCGACAGGAGCCGATTAAAGAAGAAAGTTGGCCATTAGTTACGGCCATTGTCAGCGCCTTTAATTCTGCCGTAAAAAGTATGACGATGTATCAACGCGAAAATGAGGTCAGCCAGAAGATGCTGGATAGGTGTTTTGCTACTTTAATAAATTATTTTAAACTCCAGTATAACCTAACATTTTCCCATCCTCAGGGTGAGGCCAAGGAGTCCAGCCGCTTTTTAATCAATGGTCAGGAATTTCCCGAAAGCGGTTTTGTGGAAAAATTAGTCAGCAAACAATTTACGAGCATTATGCGGGATTTTGATATTGGCAGCATTACCTTTCGCAAGACCATTTCCCGTGACGAACTGGAAAGGTTTATCGTCATTTTATCCGACCCGCGACTTTTTGCGGAAAAAAAAGAAAATTGGCAAAAAATCCTTATCAATAATAAAATCGCCTCCATAAAAATAGATGAAGTGATTTATCGTCGGGTGCTTTCCGAGGAGGAAAAAAGGGAATTTCATAAAGAGGTGCTTAAGGATTTGTTGGCCAGGCAGATAATCTCTGAAGGTATGATTCCTTCCGCAGCCACTACCGGGCCAGTCAAAGAAGAGATGCCTGTGCCTTTGGAGAGAAAGGTCAGGCGCGTTAGCGAGGAAGAGAAAAATATCCTGGCCAAGACCATTGCCCGCCTACCGGCTGAGACGGTGGTGGAGACCATTGCCAATGAATATACCAGCCGCAAGAGTAATATCCAGGATTTAAAGGATATGGTTTTGGTGTGTCTGGCCAATGCCCAGAATCGCACGCAATTAGTCGCTCTTTTAAGGGAATATTTAAAGAATCTCGGTATGTCCAGTCAGACCTTTGAATGGTTGATAGATGAGGCAGATTTTTTGAAATACCCGGTGAAAAAACGGGCAAACGTTTATCTTAATGCCGATGCCAAATCTATCCTTGAAATCGGCGTAGAGGAAAATCTGAAAACCACATTGAGTGAACTTTTTAGTTTAGATGAGGAAAAAATAGCACAGGAGATAATTAATAAATATCTGGATAATCTGAAGAATCCCAGTCCGGAATTGCGGGCCTATATGTCCAATACCATACAAGATATCGTTGATACCATTCCGGAAAAGGCAGCGCTCGGCTATACAAAAAAAATTGTGGCCGTATTTTTGGAGGCCCTGGAAAATGAAAAAGAAGACCTGGTCTATGAGATATTGGTAAAGAACATAGATTTTTTAATTTACAAACTGCAAAAGTTAGAAGATTATCAAAGCATTGATGCACTCCTTGCAAAAATAAAAATTTATACGGATAAAAATTTCTTACCCGAATGGAAAAGGATAGCCACAAAAAAGGCAATGCAGGAAATGGATTTCAGCCCTTTAAATAAACACCTCGTTGCGCTTTTAGACAAGGCGGCCTTCCAGGAAGAAAAAAACAAACTCATCCTGGGCATCCTGAAAAAACTCATTCCCCAAAGTATCCCTTATCTATTGGATTTATTGCAAAGAAGGGCCTCCAGAGAAGTGCCTTTTGAATGGTATCAACAGGATTTAGCAATCATACAATTCCTTAAAGAAAACAAAGAAGACCTGATTCCCGAAATAGAAAATCTATTAAGCACTGAGGATAAAGGTAAGATAGATTTCGCCTTTTATTTATTAAATAATTTTTGCGATGAGGGTCTCTTATACCTTT
Source organism: Candidatus Omnitrophota bacterium (assembly GCA_023819145.1). Taxonomy (NCBI): domain Bacteria; kingdom Pseudomonadati; phylum Candidatus Omnitrophota; species Candidatus Omnitrophota bacterium. Next base: position 7,188 of record JAMWCW010000006.1, on the reverse strand, counting down.
ATGAAAGGGCCTTGGGCAGCGAGAAAGATTTTTTAAGAAAAAGTGCCATCAATGCGCTCATTGATTGGGGGACAGCAGCCGCTCTGGGGTTAGTTGAGGAGGTATTTTTGCAGGAAGGAAGGGAAAAGCAAAAAGAAATTATTTTAAGTATGGGTGAGCACAGCCACAATCAGGCCGCCTTGGATTTTCTCTTGCGGCTTAAAGATCTAAAGAGCCAGGCGCGCAACAGAAAAGAGATTCAAAAGGCCATCGCATTAATTCAGAAGAGAATTTAGGTAAACAAGGAGGTAGGGATGAGAAGGCACATACTTAGTGGTCTATTTGGCATTCTCGCTGGTCTATTGATGGGGATAATATTTTTTTACCACCTACATAACAATGCCCAGGCGCAGGAAATCTACGGCGCGAAACTGCAGAATTTCGCTTATCTGCAGGCATTTTTTTCTGGCAATAATTTAGGATTCTTTGATACGCGGGAAGCCAAGATTTACATTTATGATATGAGCACAAATAGTTGTACAAAGATTTTACAATTAAGACAATTAGGTAATCCTTTATGGGAGATTAGGAAATAAGCAAATGAGTTATCAGGCGTTTTCCTTAAAATGGCGACCGCAAAGTTTTGATGAGGTGGTTGGCCAGGAGCATGTGATTACCACCTTAAAAAACGCAATTTTAAAGGCAAGGGTGGCGGCGGCTTATCTATTTTCTGGTCCGCGGGGAGTGGGGAAAACCTCTGTAGCCCGCATTTTTGCCAAGTCCTTAAATTGTAAAGAGGGTCCTACGCTCACCCCTTGTCAAAAATGTTCTTCTTGCCTTGAGATAACCCAGGCAAGAAGTTTGGATGTTATTGAGATTGACGGTGCTTCCAATCGCGGCATTGACGAGGTCCGCGATTTAAGAGAAAAGGTAAAATTTGCTCCTGTGCAGGGCAGATTCAAAATTTACATCATTGATGAAGTACATATGCTCACTACCGAGGCCTTTAATGCGCTTTTAAAGACCCTGGAGGAACCGCCAGAATACGTCAAATTTATCTTTGCCACTACCCAGGCAAACAAGGTAATTCCCACCATCCTTTCGCGTTGCCAGAGATTTGATTTTAGCCGCATACCCGCCTTAAAGATCATCAGCCAATTGGAAAAGATTGTCAAGGCGGAAAATATAAATATAGAAAAGGAGGTCCTCTTTGCCATTGCGCGCGCCTCCGATGGTTCATTAAGAGATGCTGAATCCATATTGGACCAGTTGCTTTCTTTTAATCCCGATAAAATCACATCTTCGGATGTGAATTCTTTGCTGGGTATCGTGCAGGAAGAAGCCCTTTTTGAAATTACCTCTAAAATTATCCAGAAAGATGCGCTTGAGGCAATAAAATTACTGGATGAAATTATTGCCCAAGGGAAAGAAGCAAATCTGTTGTTGAGCCGCCTGATTGAGCACTTTCGTAACCTCATGATTGCCCACGTCACCAAAGAAAGGTCTTCCTTGATTGACCTTCCGCAAAATTATCTGGAAGCGCTTTCTGAACAGAGCAAGGCCTTTAGTTTGGAAGAGATATTTTCCATCTTTAATCTTTTAGTCAATACCCAGGAAATCGCCAAGCGCTTTGGTGCAAGCCGCATTCCTTTGGAGATTGCCTTGGTGAAATTGTGCCAGGATAAAAAAAGACCGGCCCAGCCCTTATCAAATGCCCATCTTAGCCCAAAAGACCAGACTATTCTAAAGGTAGATGTCTCAACGCAAAGTGCCGATCCTACCACCGCCGCAGATTTAAAGAACATAAAGGCAGCCTGGCCTTCCGTGATTGAAAGTTTAGGCAAGATAAAGATGTCTCTGGCCACCTATCTAAATGAAGGGGAATTATTGAGATTAGATAAAGATATCTTGACCATCGGCTTTGCCAAGGATAATTCTTTGCATAAGGAGATTGTGGAGAAAAAAGAGAACCACCTGCTCATTGAGAAGGTAGTTAAAGAGATATTGAAGGCGGACTTAAAACTAAATTTTATTTTGAGCGAAGAATTAAAGACAAAACAGCCGCAAGCAACCGGGGTGGAGCAGATCTTAAATACCTTTGGCGGCCGTCTCATCAAGGAAGGATAAATGCCACAGGCAATAGAAAGATTGATTAAGGAACTGGAGAAGTTTCCCGGTATCGGCCGACGCAGCGCCAGCCGTATCGCGGATTATCTTTTGCACTCCCCCCCAGACCAGATTCAGGCGCTCGTTGAGGCGATTATAAGGGCGAAAGAAAATGTTAGATTTTGTAAGGTCTGCAATAACCTAAGCGAAAAGGAAATCTGCGCTATCTGCAATGACCTGAAAAGAGATAAGGAAATAATTTGCGTGGTTGAGAATCCCAAGGACATTGAGGCAATAGAAAAAGCAGGAAATTTTAACGGCGTCTATCATGTTTTAATGGGCGCCATCTCGCCGCTGGAAGGAAAAGGGCCACAGGATTTAAAGATAGATAATTTATTGGAGCGGATTAAGTGTCATCAGGTCAAGGAAGTTATCATTGCCACAGATGCAGATACTGAGGGCGAGATTACTGCCTTGTATCTGGTTAAGATGTTGAGGCCATTAAATGTAAAAATAACGCGCATCGGTTTGGGGATTCCCGCAGGAGGCAACTTAGAATACAGTAGCCCCGTAACCCTGGCGCATGCGCTTTCTCGCCGAAAAGAACTCTGATTAAGCCCTCTCCACACTGAATCAAATGCCGAAGGTAAAGATTATCTTTAACCAAGATTGTTTGCATTATGCTTCTTTTGGGCATCCGGAGTCGCCGGAGAGAGTGAGGGGTGCAGCAGAATTCCTTTTAAATTCTGGCTTTGAATTTAGAACCGCTGAAATAGCCCAAGATAAAGATATCCTTTTGGCCCATACCCCGCGTCTTTTCCAGGCAGTGAGGGAGAACAATTTTTTTGAGCCGGATACACCCAATATAGAGAATATCTTTACCTATGCCAAATTAGCCGCAGGTAGCGCAATCACGGCAGCGCAGTGGAGTTTAGAAGGAGAGATGGCTTTTTCTTTGATGCGGCCACCCGGCCATCACGCCACAAAAGATAATTTAGGCGGATTTTGTTATTTTAATAACCTCGCCATCGCCATAATGCGGATTAAAAGTAAGGTTAAAAAGATATCCATTGTAGATTTTGACTGCCATCATGGAAATGGCACGCAGGATATCTTTTTGGGGAGAGAGGCCGTACAATACATCTCTTTACACCAAGTCCCTTTGTATCCGGGCACGGGTTGGGAGTCGGTAAAAAATTGCTTAAATTATCCTTTAGTCGCGGGCACAGATTCTGCTGCCTATCTTTCGGTTTTTAAAAAGGCGCTGGGAGAAGTCAAAAATTTTAATCCGGATTTAATTGCGGTCTCGGCGGGTTTTGATACGCACAAGGACGACCCCCTGGGCGGCTTGTCTTTAGAAACCGAAACCTTTGAGGAAATTGGCCGACTCCTGGCGCATTTTAAAAAACCGCTTTTTTGTGTTTTAGAAGGCGGATATGGAAGGGCATTACCCGAATGCATTTATAAATTTTTAAAGGGGCTGGAGCAGTGATGCACACCTATAAAGAGGCACAGAATTATTTAGAGTCCTTTATCAATTATGAAAGAAGAGTCCGCTATCCCTACAAGGCCTCTTTTAAATTGGAGAGGATGCAGGAATTTTTAAAAGAATTGGGCCAGCCGCAAAAAGATTTAAATTGCATTCATATCGCCGGCACAAAAGGCAAGGGTTCAACCTGTGCATTTATCGCGTATATTTTAAAGGAGGCAAGGTATAGAGTTGGTCTGTATACCTCTCCGCATTTGGTGACCTTCAGAGAGAGAATAAGAATACTGGAGCAGCCGAGTGCGGGAACACCAAGTTGCCCTTCGCCGGAATTTGAAGGAATGATTAGCGAAGAGGAGGTAGTAGATTTTGTGAGTAGATTAAGGCCTCTTGCCGATAGATTTTCACAAAAGAACCCTTATGGACCACTTAGTTTTTTTGAAATTTATACTGCCTTGGCCTTTATTTATTTTAAAGAAAAAAAAGTGGATTTTGCGGTGTTAGAAACTGGCTTGGGAGGAAGGTTAGATGCTACTAATACGATAGATGCTCTGGTTTGTGCAATTACCCCTATAAGTTATGAGCATACGCAAAAATTAGGCAATACCTTAAGCGAGATTGCACAAGAAAAGGCAGGGATAATAAGAAATCAGAAATTAATGGTAATTTCTGCTCCGCAGGAAAAGGAGGCAAGTGAGGTAATCCGAAATAGATGTCGGCAAGTAAAGGCACAACTTTATGAAGTAGGCAGGGATATCTTCTATGAGAAATCTGGTTTAGGGTTTAGAGTTTGGGGAAGAGGATATAGTTTCCCCGAATTAAAGGTAGGATTAATCGGCGAACACCAAATGGTCAATGCCACCGTGGCAATCGGTGCAATTCAGGGATTAAAAAATAAAGGTATAGAAATCAGTGAGGAGGCAGTGAGGAACGGTCTGGCGCAGACAAAATGGCCGGGTAGATGCGAGGTTGTTGCCAGAAACCCTTGGGTTGTCTTGGATGGTGCGCAAAACCGGGCTTCTGCCCTTGCCATAAAAGAGGCGGTCAGAAAAAGTTTTCAATATGCGAAATTATTTTTAATTTTGGGAGTTTCCAAAGACAAAGATATAAAAGGTATTTGTGAGGAGTTGTATGATTTAACGGATATGGTTGTTTTAACTAAAGCCGATAATCCGAGAGCTGTGCATCCCGCAATCTTAGCCCGATATTTTAAAAATAAGCCGCGGCACTTGACACAGAATGTAAAAGATGGTTTAATAAAAGCGCAAGTGCTTGCTAACAAAGAAGATTTAATCCTGATTACCGGCTCATTGTTTGTGGTAGGTGAGGCAAGAAGTTTATTAAAAAAAGATGCGCCTTAATCTTAGTGACACAATTGCTGCTATTTCTACTTCTCAGGGCTCAGCCGGAATTGGCATTGTGCGCTTAAGCGGTAAAGATGCGCTTAAGATTGCCGATAAAATTTTTCTTGCCAAAGACAGGACGAGGCCGTCTGAGATGCCGACTTATACCATGCGCTATGGCTGGATTGTCGAGGCAAAAGATAAGGGCCAAGGGGATGGCAGCCGGGATGGCGTAGTAGATGAAGTGATTTTAAGCGTAATGCGCTCACCCAGAAGTTACACCAAAGAAGATGTAGTGGAAATAAACTGCCACGGCGGGATAGTGGCCTTGCGCCGTGTTTTGAATTTGGTCTTGGCTCATGGCGCCCGGCTGGCAGAACCCGGGGAATTTACTAAAAGGGCGTTTTTAAACGGAAGAATTGATTTGGCGCAGGCCGAAGCAGTTTTAGATATCATTCAAGCAAAGACAGATTCTGCCCTAAAATTAGGCGCAGAACAGTTAAAAGGCACACTTTCTAAGCATATAAAGCGCATGCGCAAAATCCTCTTAGATATTTTGGCATCTCTGGAAGCAAGCATTGATTTTCCTGACGAAGAAATTGAGGCAGTAGACGAGAAAAAGGTTGGTTTAAGGTTAAATAAAGTATACCAGGAACTAAAAAAAATCTTGGATTCCAGTCAACACGGCCGGATATTGCGCGAAGGTATACATGTAGTTATCTGCGGAAAGCCCAATGTAGGAAAATCTTCGCTTTTAAATGCGCTTTTAAAACAGGAGCGCTCAATTGTCACCCCTCTGCCGGGAACCACGCGCGATACCATTGAGGAGGTCATTGACATAAAGGGGATTCCGGTAAGAATTGTGGATACTGCCGGCATTATTGAACCGCAGGACCTGGTAGAGAAAAAAGCAATTCAGCGTTCAAGAGAACAGATCCGCTTAGCGGATTTAATCATCTTGGTTTTTGACGCCAGTCGGAAAATAGACGGCCAGGACCAGCTCTTGATTAAACAGTTGAAGACAAAACCGGTAATTGCCCTGATTAACAAGATTGACCTCAAGCAGAGGATAGAAAAAGAAGAAATCTTAAAATATTTTCATCCCGTGATTGAGATTTCCGCAAAGAAATTAAAAAATATTGAAGAGATTGAAAAGGCAATTCAGGATGAGGTATTTAAAGGAGGGATTAAAGAGCCAGAACGAGTTATGGTGAGCAATCTAAGGCACATCCAGACCTTAAGAGAAGCAGAAGATTTAATCCAAGAGGCGATCAACGCATTAGAAAAAAACCTCTCTTACGAATTCATCAGCCAAAACATAAAAGAGGCATTGATTTGTTTTGATGAGATAATCGGGAAAAATTTTTCTGAGGACTTATTGGAAAAAATTTTTAGTGAATTTTGTATTGGAAAGTAGAGGGGTTAAAATGGATAAGAAAAAGATTGAAAAAGCCATAAAAGACATCTTGGTGGCGATTGGCGAAGACCCCAAGAGAAAGGATTTAGTAAATACCCCCCACCGGGTAGCAGAAATGTATGAGGAGATTTTTTCCGGAATAAACAAAGACCCGGCAAAGGAATTAGAAGTTATCTTAGACCAGAAACACGATGAGATAATTTTACTGAAAAATATACCTTTATACTCGGTCTGTGAACACCATCTCCTGCCCTTTGTCGGAAAAGCACACCTGGCTTATATTCCTAAAGAGGGAAGGGTTACTGGCTTAAGCAAATTGGCACGGGTGGTAGAAATATTGGCGCGCCGGCCGCAGGTGCAGGAGCGCCTAACTACCCAGATTGCGGAGATTATTATGAGGAAATTAAGGCCTTTGGGCGTGATGGTGGTGATTGAGGCAGAGCATTTATGTATGTCCTTCCGGGGGGTGAAAAAAGCCGGGGTCTTGACGGTGACTTCGGCGGTAAGAGGGATATTTAAGGAAAACGAAAAAACCAGGAGTGAAGCCTTAAGTTTAATAAAAGGATAGGAGGTTAAAATGAGCGGTGGAGCAAGTGGATATCGTAAATCCAAGCATTATCCGGATACTAAAGGGATTAAGGTAAGTGCTGGTCAGATAGTTAAGCCAGGAACACTTTTGACCCGCGAAGGCGATAAATGGCGGCCAGGAAAGAACGTCGGGGGAAAAGACCATCTCTTTGCCCTTTGTAAAGGTAAAATCAGTTTTCAAAAGAAGAAAAATAACCGCAATAAAATCAATACCTATATTAATATAATCCCCGTAAATTGAAGACATTAAAGAAAAAAATACCCTTGTT
>JAMWCW010000005.1 GCA_023819145.1 Candidatus Omnitrophota bacterium | reverse complement strand
CCTCATCTAAAATTTCAGGCTTTATCTTAAGCTTTAAAACCTTTCCTGCCTTTGCTTCATCAGGATTATAGGAGAAAGTAACCTTAACTGAATCTTTAATATTAAATCTTAAACCACTGAGCCTTGCCCCTAATCTAAACCTTAATGCTATCTGGGGTGGTGTAAGCGGAAGATATGGTGTCCACTGCACTTCGGGAGGAGATTCACCTCCATAATTCCAGACTATTGCCTCGCTGAAGTATGGCGTTATGGTCTTTACTGTTGCGGATGTCTGCTGGGCATAAGAAAGATTACTGATGAATAAAAATATCCCTGTCAGAATAAAAAATAATTTAGTCTTGGGTAAAGTCTCAATCTGAGCCACTAAATTTTCAAGATGTTTATGGTTATAAAGCAAGTTTAGTAATTTGTCAACTTGTTGTTTAAGCGTAAGTTGCCTATGGTTATAATGCCACACATATTCAGCCAGATAAAGCTTAATAAACATATCAAACCTACCTTTTTCTTACTCCTCTCTTTTAATAAAATAATTATTTCGTATAAAACATCTTCTAATAATTATATTAAAAAAATGGATTATCCTTTCTTATGTAAAGTCAGTTTTACTTCTTCAATCCTCCCGAAGAATCGAACGGGGGAGAAAGTTTTTGTATTCCTTGTGACTCTACTCCAAACTGGATAGTTGCGGGAAGCCAGGCAATATCATCGTCAATCATTATATAATTAGATTTAGAAACTAACCCTTTTCTAACCCAGGCAATATCATCATCAATCATCACATATTCAGTGCCTGAAGGAATACGCACCGCTTGGCTCTTCTGAACAATGAATCTACCCTGACTGCCTGAAATAGTCGGTCTGTGGGGTGGGTCAGGGTCCACAATGGCTATATGTCCAATACTTCCACTTTTAAGGTCAAAATTCTTTACCTCAATAATTTTTTTATCCGGCAGTAAAAATTTAAAATGACCGCTTCCCAATTTTTCCACTCTTGTTCCTTTGGGCAAAATAATAGTCTTGGTTTCGGCAAAGGCAGACACAGAATTTACCAAAAGCATCAAAACTAAAAAATATCCTAATCCTTTACTCATTTTTCACCATCCTTTCTCTTTAAAAAAACGGATTATCCTTCCTTATATAGAGGAGTTTAAGACCTTGGGGAGTGTTTTTAAAGGCAAGTTCAGCCGTTCCGCGAGATTTAGAAAATGCACCAGAGTTATCAATTGTTTTTTTAAACCAATGAATTTTTACTAAGACCTTATCCTTATCTATAAGGAAGGTATCTAAAATTAAATATAAATTTAAAAATTTTACTGAATAGAAATAATTTTCTAATTTAGAAATAAAACCTAAATAATTTTCAAAATCCTTATATATTAATTCCTTAAAACCCAAAATGTCTTCTCTCTCGTAAGCTGACTCTAATTGGGAAAGAATTGCCTCAACCAATGTCTTGTCTATTTTTTCGGAAAGGTTAACTTTTTGAGGTTGACTTGCCATTCCTAAAAGAAATAAGGCAATTAACAGTAAAGTTAATTCTTTTTTTATTCTCATTTTTGTTCCTTTTTAAAAGTTCCTTATGACAAAATCATTGTTTCTAATCCAAGGTTGTGGTATAAACATTATTATTCTCATTAGTTTCAGAAATAGTGTTTGAATCATCTACCACTACTTTTCCTGTAGGATTATTGCCAAAATTATTATAATAATCTTGGTGGCTAACTGTTGTCTGGGCGCCACTAGCAAGTGAAGAGATAGTAGTTGAATAAAACAAAACATTATTAGAGTAGATTTTAACAGAAATATTTGAAGCGCTTGTTGAACCATTATTTCTGATAACGGCGGTTACAATGGGTGGTAATGAGTCATCATTAGTAAGCGAAATGGGTTCCAAATCCGGCTGGGCCAGTAAAGCTGACCCAAATATCGTATTTCCCCGCATACCCGAAATTAACCAACTTGGTCCTTCTCTATCAAAGCGCATGGCAATCGTTTCCGAGTCAGAAAATGCAGTTCCGTCTCTATTATCATATTTTCTTTCCCAGTAGACATCCCAGATTGCGCCTTTAAAATCGCTGTCAAAGGTCTTACGGTCAATTCTATATCTTAACCTTATATTTTTATAATTATAAAAATCATTCTGAATTGCCTCTTTAAATTTTATCCTTTCAGGATAATCATAAGAAAATAAATCCATAAATCTATCAATATTTTCCTGCTCATAATAAATCTTCATCTTCTCTAAAACTTGTTCTACTTGCTCATCGGGCTTTTTCTTCTGATAGACTATTTTTACATATGGCTTATACGTCTGCATGCTTCCACTTTCTTCAGTCAAAATAAACTCTGGAATAATTTCTTCTTCGCTTAAAGGCCGATACTCAAAAATAAAATAATCTCCATCTTTTGTCATCTCCTTCCAGTTTCTTCCTTTATCAAAAGTAATTTCAACTTTTTTGAAATTATCTTTCCGCAAAGAAAAAACAATTTTACCTGCGATCAAATCATCAGAAAAAAGATTTAAAGTTTCTCCTTCCTCTACCTCTTTATTGTTCACTCTAAGATTTTGAGCATAAACAGAGGTGTTTAAAATAAAAATCAAGCAAAGACTTAAACAAAATATCTTTTTATTCATTTCCCTCCCTCCTTAAAAACTATGGCTAAGTTTACATTTAAGAATCTCTTCTGCATAATCATTATTTCCATCTACATAACTATATCCTTTATATTCATAACTCATATCAAAAGAAAGACTGTCTCTCAGTTTGCGTGATATAGCAAAATAGTAACGGTTTGTATTACTATCGGTATCATTCAGATAATAATTATTATCGCCCAAGGAAATCTTGGTATCAAAGGTAAGAGAAGATGGAAAGGTCGCTCTTAACCCTAGACTTGTCAGAAGAGACAAATCTGCTTCATTCGCCTCAATATAATAATCATGGCTAACATCTTCGCTGATATTCCAAGAGAATCGTACATCTTTAAGCATAAAATTCCCATCCAGACCCAACGAATAGGTATCAGTTTTTCTTTCCGACGATGGACTTACCTCATCGGTAACAATGGTTTTTGAATACCCAAATGAGGAGTAAAAAATTCTAAAATCGCGATTTATATTCAAGGTGTGGGTAAGAGTTTCGGAATTTGTAGCCTTATCAGTAGAAAATCTTTTGCGTAAATCTGAACCTAAATCTAAAGAAATGTCCCACGGTAAGCTGAAGGAAATTTTTCCTCCAGGATTTATCTGCTTGGTTGTAGTGGTCTTATTATCTGAAATATTATCTCTATCCAGATGCAAATAGTGCGTAAATTTTATTTTCCACGGCATAAACCATATCCCATCAAAATTTAAAGTCTCCAAATCTTGAGCAGAAAAACCACCGGTGGTATTGAAATGGTTCCCTAAGCGACTATATGTAGAAGTAAGAGAATAATTCTGGTGATTAAAATCAAGGGAAGTCTTCAAGGCATAGTCAGATTTTGTATCTATTTCGTCAACTCTTATATTCTCATCAGTAAAGCTTTCAGCTATTTCTGAGGTAAGAGTAAAATATTCATTGATAATATACTTAAAATCACTACTCAACACATTTACCAAAAGAGGTGAGCTTGTTGAACCAATGTAAGCTAAATCGTCTCTCGAACCTCCATAGTTAAAATTTAAAAACAATCTATTGTCAAGAAGATTGTTTTCTAAGCGTGCTCCCCATACATACTTCCGTGTTGCAGAATCATCCCAACGCTTTTCCCACAGATCCTCCCATTTTGAAAAATCCATTCCTCCCACTAAAGTAAGTCGTCTTGACTTTTCATCTCCAAAAACAATCTTTAGCCCTTTTAAGGCATTACCTAAAGAATATTCTGAGAAATTAGAATAGAAATCTCCTATTAAAAACTCCTTCGCTTCTCCTTTCAATCCCAAAAACATCCTCTCTATGCTAACATCTTGGACATCTACTAGACGGTCGTTGGTAGCACGATATTCAAAATTCCCAAAAAATTCATAATCTTTATACGGACTACTGAAGTCAATACTTCCCTCATAGAGGTAATCCGCATCATTTGCAGGATAGAAAGAACGTTCCTTATTATCTCTTACATGATAATAAACCCCTGTCAAATCCTGCCTCATATGTAACTCAGCAAAGCAGGGTAATACAAATAAAAACAAAAAACCTAAAGAAAAGATAAAAGTTCCTGTTTTCATCTTTCACCTTTCCTTTCTTTTTAGTAAAGTTTTATACACGAGGGTGATATTTAGTATTGTTGTTATTTGCAACCTTTTTTATTACATAACAGCTACTTATACTCCCTTATTCCTAATATAGATATAGGAAATTCAAATTCTCTGTAGCCGTCTTTCCTTTTTACATAAACAATATTTCTTTAAAAGCCGAGGTTTCCAAAATCATATTTTATATATACCTAAATTTATTTTTTTGTCAACTTTTTTTAACTCGGAGTTTTTAAGAATTTTGACTGATTAATCTTAACCACATAATATAAATGATACAAAAAATGTGTGTCTATTTCCAAGAACAAATGCCTGTAATCCCTGATTATTCACCACCTTCAAACTCATCATAAGTACGGTGGAGACTATCAGTTTTTGTGGCAGAGTTATGCTCTTTAATCATTACTATCTTCTTTGGACAAGAAAATTTCTTTACTTTGATAAATCTTTCCACTATTTCCTTTGTACCGGTAACACGCAACTCTTTAAAAAGAAATTCAAACTTATTTTCTATCTCTTTGCGAATTTCGGCACGGATATTTTCGGGTAAATTCAATAATTCTTTTTTAAAAGGTCCGAAGGCTTTTTTGCGTGTTTTGTAGTAAAACTGTTCATCGGTTTGTCCTTCTTCCCTTTCATTAGAAAGATTTTCTCTAATCCAAGCATAAATTTTCTCTCTTAACTCCGACGGAAAATATTTTGAGTCAAAAATCATATTCTGAAATTCTGTAGCCAAATGCACCTCTGCGGTTTCAGTTTCGGGAAATTTATGAAACGCTTCTTGAGGTAAAGTAGATGCTCCGTGTTGAACTGCACCGGCAAGTTTGTATTTATCGCGGGCTAATTGGGAAAGAGTTCTCAAAGTATCAAAATCAAGTTTTACCTTTGCCACCGTTCCATCAGGCAAAACCACTCCGCCGTGAGATGTTCCCGTCTGAACGCTTATTTTACTGATTCCTTTTAAATCTCCAATAAATTCAAGATAACCTTCCATAAAACCATCTAATTCTTCAGGCGTAGAATTTTTTCCTCCCACCTCTCCAATCTCAGCTCCAATAGAAATATCTAAACCCTTCGGTTGAATTTCACGCATAAAACGGGTCATTTCCCCTGCTAATTCAAAATTTAATCTCTGTTGTTCTTTGATTGTGGATTTAGACAAATCTACAAGGGTTGAACTATCAATATCGATATTGTAGAATCCATAATGCACCGCCTCAACAATTAATTCTTTTAACCCCTCTACTTCCTTGGAGGGATTCTCCTTGTATTTCTTAGCATTTATCTGAAAATGGTCTCCTTGAATAAAGATTGGGCCTTTATAGCCTTCTTTTATCGCCGCAGCAATACACACTCCCGCATACTCTCCAGGTCGCTGTTGGGTATAGCCAATTTCTGAACGGGCAATTTCAAAAATGAAAGCACCGGCGTTGGTCTTAATGGCGGTCCTTATCACTGCCCGTGCCAAATCATAAGTAAGTCCACGCAGGTTAATTGCGGGAACCGTAAAACCCTTTACCTTCCCTTTACCGCGCGCTTCATAGAGTTTCTGAATGGAAGAAGGATAAATTCCTAATTCCTGCGCTGTGAGCCAGATAATCTCAAACGCTCTGTCTCTTACTCCTTGCTCGCCACTCAAACAAAGAGTTTCTACCAAGTCATCAATAAATTTCTCTTTAATAAGGGCTGAATCTTTTATCTTAATCCTCTTCTCTCTACCTAACCTTATTGCCTCTTCTAAATTTAAATATAATTCCGATTCTTCTTGATACACCATCTTAGCCTCCTCTTTGTTTAAACAATTAAACTGATTTTTCGATATCTACTAATGAATTTTTGGCTGGGAATAATTACTTGACTAAAAGCCCATACCTTTCTATATTCCCATCTGCAATTTCCTGCACGCGGGCAAGTTCTGCTTTTGCCTCAGGCGAGAGTAAATGTTTAAATCTTCCCTGCAGTTTAAGATATTCTTCTACCGGCTTATGTTCTTTGAGTTTATAAACATTGATAAGTTTTCCAAATTCAAATTCTACCAATGGGAAAAGTCCGGTCTCCACTGCCAGCTTTGCTACCTCAAGCGTCAAATTTGGCTCATGCCTCCAGCCTAAAGGACAAGGACAGTGGATATGGAGAAATTTAGGACCTTTTAAAGATAAAGCCTTTTTGATTTTTCTCTGCAAATCTCTGGGGAAACCTACAGTGGCACTTGCTACATAGGAAATTCCATGTGCCGAAGCAATTTCTATCATATTTTTCTTCGGCCTAATATTACCTGAAGAAAATTTCCCCACGGGGCTGGTGGTAGTATTGGTATCCAAGGGAGTTAGCCCTGAACGCTGAATTCCCGTATTCATATAAGCCTCATTATCGTAGCAGATAGATAACACATTGTGTCCTCTCTCCCACATTCCTGAAAGTGCCTGAAGCCCAATGTCGGCAGTTCCTCCATCTCCTGCTTGGGCAATAACATTAATCTGGTCTTCTTTTTTTAAATATTTTAAGGCAGATTCAACTCCTGAGGCTACTGCCCCGGCATTTTCAAAGAGCGAATGAATAAAAGGAACCTCCCATGAAGAATCGGGATACCCCGTAGAAAAAACCTCTAAACAACCTGTATTATTCACAACAATCACATTGGGACCAGCAATATCTACTACCAGTCTTGCGGCCAGAGCCTGTCCGCAACCTCCACAAGCGGTGTGTCCGGGCGATAATAATGGTTTATACATTTTATTTTTAATTTACTTTGCCTTGCTTCGCTTTTTGTTTTAGCGTATTTCTACGTTTTTTAAATCAATAAATTCGCAATCGGTTTGCTTTCCAGAAAGTTTATCAAAGACTGTCTTAATTGAATTCTTGGTTATATCCCGGCCACCCAAACCCACAATGAATCCACTTATTTTGGGATTTTCACCTTTACCCTGAAATAAAGATTTTATCTCCGTATATAAAGGACCAAAACCGCCTAAAGAAATCGCCTTTTCCAAAACCGCTATTTCCTTAACCTTCTTTAAGGCTTGATAAATTTCCTCTTGAGGAAGAGGTCGATAAGTAATTATTTTAAGTAGCCCTACTTTCTCTCCCTTTTCTCGAATTTCATCAATTGTTTCCTTAATCGTTCCGCAAACCGAACCCATAGCAACAATTACTCTTTGGGCATCTTCTAAACAATACTTCTCGATTAATCCGCCGGTGTTTCTGCCAAAAGTCCTATGGAACTCATTGCTTATTTCAGGAATTATACTCAAAACATCTTCCATCGTCTTTTCAATTGCAAAACGTGTCTCCATATAGTAATCAGGACCTGCTAAAACACCTAAGGTTAGAGGATGAGTTGGGTCAAGTTTACGCTCCAGTTGATAAGGGGGTAAAAATTTATCTACCAATTCTTGTGCGGGAATATCCACTACTTCATAACCATGGGTAAGAATATAGCCGTCGATATTTATCATTACGGGAAGCAAAACTCTTTTATCTTCACTTAAACGGTATCCCTGAATATGGAGGTCTGCTGCTTCTTGAATGCTTTCTGCATAGAATTGAATCCAACCGGAATCCCTTACGGTAACAGAATCCTGATGGTCATTCCAGATATTTATGGGCGCAGAAACTGCACGATTAGCACAGGTAAGCACAAGAGGAAGTCTTAATCCTGCAATATTAAAAATAACCTCTGCCATTAACAGAAGCCCTTGAGAACTTGTAGAAGTATAAGCACGCACCCCGGTAGCCAAAGCCCCTAAACAACAGGAGGCAGCAGAATGCTCTGATTCTACATTCACAAATTCTACTTTTAACTCTCCGTCAGCAACCAGTTGTGCTAATCCTTCTACAATGTGCGTCTGGGGGGTAATGGGATAGGCAGAAATTACTCCCGGTCTACATAAAGCCACTACCTTCGCAATCGCCTGTGAACCTTCTAAGTATTCTTTCATTCTGCGTTATTTTGCTTAAAATCTAGCGTATTTTTTGCGGATTTTATTCCTCACTTACCATTATAATGTCCTGTTTAGGACAAATCACTGCACAAAGTCCACAACCTTTACAAAAATCATAATCACAATTAAAGGTATTTTTTTCTTCTCCGGTAATACAACCTTCAGGACAGATTATAAGGCAGTTCTTACAGGCAACGCAATTCTTCTGTAAGAATTTTGGCTTTTTCTCTATTCTCCAAGAACCGGTTTTATTATTTCTTGCTGAACCCGGTTTTGCAGTTAAGTGAATAATCATCTTAGGTCAATTTCGTATTTCTTATTTTTTTATATAATCGTATCCTCTCTTGGCTGTCTCTACATTTTGCTGGGCGACCTTTCCTGAAAACCGCTTATTGATTGCTTTAATTAAAGATTCAATTTTTACCAAATCTGTAACCGCACAAAAGGCACCCAGAATTGCAGTATTACCCAAAGGTCTTCCGATTATCTCTTGGGCAATTTTATTCGCAGGAATAAAAAATATTTTTTGACTTTTCTTTAATCCCGAGAGAGAAATTTCTGCTTCGCTATTAATCACCGCAACTCCTTCATCCTTAAACCCTTTAAAAACATCAAAACCTCTGATAAGAGTGGGGTCAATGATTAAAAGGTAATCTGGTTCATAAACCTGACTTCTTAACCGCACCGGTCTATCCGATACCCGCACAAAGGCATTCATGGGAGCACCCATCCTCGCTGCGCCAAAATGAGGAAAGGCATAGGAAAATTTATCTTCCTCAAATAAAGCATCCCCTAAAATGCTGGCGGTAGTAATTGCTCCCTGTCCTGCGCGCGCATGAATGCGAATTTCTTTAAGAAATTTTTTATCCATTTTGACAAAAAGAAGTTTATCTATTTTACTCTTCTTAGAACTTTTCGTCAAATCTTTTTTTTTACACCTTGCCCAACAACATAAAAATTCCAATAATAATAAATATAGAAGCAGAGACGAAACGAATGAAATTCTCTGGCAGGTATCTCCCTAAAAGATGTCCGAAGCAGACTGTAAAGAGAGTCACAATGGTATACGCAGATACCGAACCTAAGAAAACCAACCAGGGAGATTTTGTGCGGGAAACAAGACTTAATCCTGCAAGCTGTGTCTTATCACCCATTTCTGCAAAAAACACTGCAGAAAATATACTCAAAAAAATTTTAAATGGCATAATTATCGTATCCTTTCTTCTAAACTTCTGCCCATTTTACCTTTTTTGTTTTTTCAAGCCAATTTGCCACTCCTGCCATTATCAACCATAAAAATACTACCGCCAATGTCATTGGAACTCCTATCTTCAATATCTCAGGAAGAGCCTCGCCTATCCCGCGGGTTAAAAATGGAGGATAAAGCACAATCTCGCCATGAGCAATGTGTTCCACAACAAGCATTATCACCCCACCCCAAAGCATAGAAATTAACCAGTGGAAATGGTATTCTTTAGAAACTTTTTTCTTTACTGCAGTAGTTAATATGGCAGTTGCCATCGGAGCCAAAAAACAAGCCATCTTTCACCTCCTTTTTGAATTGGTAATTAAAACCGAAACCATCCAGATACCTAATACCGGAACAAGCATCGCTAATCCTAAAAATGTTCCGTTTTTGATTAATCCTTCGGTAGTTTTTTCTAAAAAAGGCCCTCCTTCGTAGCCCAAGATGTGGTCAATTAAAATCATCACCGTTGCTCCCCAAAGCATTAGTGCCAAAAAACCCAATTTAAATTTATATTTCTTAGGAAGGACAAGATTAAGTATCGTCACCCCTACCGCCGAAACTACCGTAGTTACTAACCACATTATATCACCCCCTTTTTAAAAAGTATACACAAAAGTAAGCACTAAAGAATCATTGACCTCTGTGTTTTTACCTATAAAAGTTCTTTGGTAACCAAAGAGCATTTGAAATTTCTCCGATGCCCAACCAATTCCTGAAGAAAACATAAGATATCTTATATCAGAAGCAGGAATCTTTTCTCCGTTTTCTCTTCTATCTTTTTGCATAACCCCATTTAGTTCAAACATAAGATTAAATCCTTTTGGTAATAAATACTCTATAGCAAAGTCCAGGTTTAAACCTTGGCCGTAAAGAGTTTTAATTCCTTCTATTTTTCTTTCTAAGGGATGAGTATAGATAGTATCAAAATGTACTATGAAAGGTTTTAAATTTTTAGTAGCGATTAATCCCATCCCTGGTTCATAAACTCCATTACCTAAAGCGTCGGTGCCAAGTTTATCTTCATCTAAATTTTTATATTTTGCCGTAGGAAGTTTAATCTGAAAAAGGCTGGTGACACAAGGGAACTTATCTTCTTCTTTTAAAAGATATCTTAGAAATAAATAGGTATCAGCCAAGCCATGAGCATGAGCTTTTAGGTCTTCTTGTTTTACATAGTTATGTTGATAAGTTAATTGGGCATCGATTTCTAAGCGCTCAGTTAAACCGTAATAAAGAAACAATTGTTCTTGAATTTGCCTCTTCTTTTCGCCTTCGGGAATAGAATGGTATTTACCATCGTCATCAAAAGAACCTCTTGCGGAGGTATAGAAGAAGAAGGGTTGAGCCACCAAAACACCTTTTCCACAGAGAGGAGCTGTCCAAGTAGTAAATGGCCCAGGGGAAATAACTTCTTCACCGTAAATAAAATTACTGAGAAATACCAATAATAATAAGAAACAGAAAACAACGAAATAATTTTTATACATTACACCCCCTTTCTATAATTTATTTATTTCTTCCTTTTATAGGTATCCCTTTCTTTCTCAACTCATCGGTTTTCTTTTTAGAACACTCCAAACATAAAAATTTTGGAGGGGCATTCCTCCGGTCATACCCAGGAGCAAAAACTAATCTCCAGAGGCTTGTCTCTTTTCCACAACTATCGCAGGTTCCTTTTTCTTTAAAATGCCACATCTCTACCGCTGCCGAAGTAAAAATAAATCTATCTACCCAGAAAAAGATTGAACCCCCAATTAAATTAGCCAAAACCGTCGCCCAAATACCCGGACCTAAATTCCTTACCACCAACCAGAGAATGGGTGTGCTTAACTGCCAGCGGATAAGATAGAGCATAAAACGCTTTAACACATCTCCTCCTTCTTTTTAAACAATCTCTTTCCCTGTGCTTGACATACTTAAAGTTCCGTGCTTTACTCCTTTTAATACTTTCAGATTATCAGCTAACTTTTTAACTTCTTGGGGCTTCCCCCTCACCGCAATTATTTCTAGACAATTATCTCCATCCAAGTGAATATGCTGGGTAGAAATAATCACTTTCTGAAATTCATGCTGGAT
Organism: Candidatus Omnitrophota bacterium; assembly: GCA_023819145.1. NCBI lineage: Bacteria > Pseudomonadati > Candidatus Omnitrophota > Candidatus Omnitrophota bacterium. The sequence goes on along the minus strand of JAMWCW010000005.1, from coordinate 103,985 downwards.
ATCGGTAAGCCTCTCCAAGAGTTCATCCTTATGATGGTTATAAATAAGGGTTATCGCTCCGGCGACTTCTTTTCCCTCAAGCCACTCTTTTTTAACCAAAACCTCTCTGATTAAATCTCCAATTGCCTTGGAGCGGTTAGAATAATTTTTCTCTCTGATGAGCCTATCAAATTTAATCAATAGCTCCTTCGGCAAAGAAACACCAAATCTAATTAATCTTTCCATCGTGTTACTTTTTTCGAAAAAATAACACAAAAATTCTTGCTTGTCAAGCAAAATGTAGCGGGATGTAGCCGAGTAAAATATTTGCTGATAAAGGTGGTAAAGGGGTGCTTTATTTCGTTTTGATTTGCGGAAAATTGCGTATTGAATCGCGGCGATAAAAATTTTCTCTGTTTTCAAAAGGAAAACCTAAATCTTTTACAATAATCCTACCGCAATATTTTGGTCCTTCATTTCTAAGCATTCCTTTCTTTTTTGCCAAAAAGGTAATTGTGCTATCTGCCCTTACACAACTACCCATAACTTTTCCTGTGTCTGCATCCAAACCTGAAGGAATATCTACGGAAATAACATAGGCTCCTGAAAAATTTATGGAATCGATAACCTCTTTAGAAATTCCTGCTATCTCTCCTTTTAGCCCTATCCCAAAGATGGCATCGATAATCAACTCATAATTTATAAATTTTATCTTCTTTAAGTTCACTTCATTTATCTCTACAACCTTCTCCCCCAAATTTAAAAAAATCTCTAAATTTATTTTTGCCTCATTTTTAACCTCTCCGGTTTTTCCCAATAAAAACACCTCCGGCTTTATTCCCCTGCATAAAAGATGCCTGGCAGAAACCAATCCATCTCCTCCGTTATTACCTTTACCGCAGAAAATAGCAATTTTTTTACTCTTTAATTTAATTACCTCCTCTGCGACAGAACGACCGGCATTCTCCATTAAAACCAAAGTAGAAATACCCAAATTTTTGCTTGCTTTTTCGTCTATCAACCTTGCTAATTTGACAGATAGTGTTGAACTCATAGTGTAAAATTAGGGGTTAGAATTCCCTTGACCATCTTCTGTAATCCCTCAATTTAAAATCCTTGCGTGTATCTGGAGATCGTGCCATCGCTAAATCTTTAATGCCGCAAAGAGGCCTGTTACAATTTAAGCAATTCCCTGAACAATCGTAAAGCACTTCAAAGTTTTTATCTTTTTTCACATATAAAGGAATATCTATCCCTTCGCAATTCTTTGAACTCATAAATTCTTGATTTAGTCCCTGTATTTTATTATCTTTTAATTCATATTCCATACACAAGGAAAAAGTAACCTTCTTTTTGTCACAAAATCCTCTTAAAAATTCAAATATTTTTCGGCGATAGTCTATCTTAGCATTTAGATAACCAATCTTCTCTTTATATAAAGAATTGTATTCTACAGAGATTCCAGAACCAAAGTGTTTTTTGATTTTATAGAAAACAAAATTTTTTATCCTTAAAGGAATATCTAAAATGCTTGCTACAATATGTCTTGCCCCGGCGTCAATCGCTCTTTCAATTACTTTAGAAAGCTCTTTTTTTTCATCAGTAATAAAAGGAAATATCGGGTCAATCCTACATACAGAAAATATCCCTTTTTTAGAAAGCCTCTTTAAGTTGTCAAATAACTCAATAGTATCTGCCCCACCGGGAGCAAGTATCTTTCTTAAGTTTTCCTTAGTCGTTAAGATAGAAATCTGCCCAAAGGAATGTTTCTGGGTCCTTATTAAATCAATGACTCTTTCGGGAACCTTACATTTGGTAATAAATTCTATAGGAATGTTTCTTTTAATAAATTCTTCAATTATTCTTTCTGAAAGATGATAAGTTTCTTCTAAAATCTGAAAGGGGTCGGTAACTGGAGAGAGGTAACCACAGCTGGCAATATTTAAAGCATCAAGTTGTCTTGAGATTAATTTATCAAAGTCTTTACAGACAAAAACTATATTTTTTTGATTAAATATCCCAAAATAACCAGGGAGCGCTCTGGCATAGCAATAGAAGCAACCTACCGAACAACCATTATAAGGATTAATCAACATTCGCTCAGCGGTACACTCCCTCTTGCCCCGATACCAACCATGAAGTTCCTTGTTGGTCTTAATTAAAACATGGGGAAAGGGTTGTCTAATTACTTTAAATTTTTTTGTAAACATAATAAATTCATATTCCCTCTTATCTTCTTGATAGAAATTCCGAATCTTTTATGATAAATCTCCATAACCAATTTTTAGAAATCCCGGCATAAGGGATATTTATTCTGGAAGTAGCAATAATTTTGTCTTTAGCCACTTTCTCTCCTTCAGCAAGATAAACTTTTCTACCCCTAATCAAGTCGTAACCATTTAAACTGCTATCTATCTTCAAAGCCCGACAGATTTTTCCCGGACCATTTAATAATTTTCTCACATCAAAACCTCTTCCCCTTTTCCTCAAATTTTTCAAGATAATCTCCCTCCCTTTAAGCGGTTCCAAAGCCCTTAACAAAATTCCCCCTGCATCTTTTTTAGTATGGCATACCACATTTAAGCAGAAGGTGTTGATATGCACAGGGTAAATATAGGCACAACCCACTTTGCCAAATAAAAGAGCTGTCCTTTTGGTATAACCAAATCTCCCCACATGGCACCCCAAATCATATCTTCCTCCGTAAGCTTCTGTTTCCACAATTTTAGTAATTATTTTCCCTTCTTTAGAATTTATTACCAAAAATTTTCCTAAAAGAAAAGGGGCAACTATTTTCGGATGACGCGAAAAGAAAGCTCTACTTAATCTCTCCATACTAATTAGGAAGGAAAAAATTCAAAATCGTACCTAAAAACAGAGCGGTAGAAAGCATAATGAGGGTTGCTTTTAAAGTATCCTTTATCCCCAACTCCCGCACTAAAACAAAAAACGTAGCAATACAGGGGAAATATACCGCCAGAACCGTTGAACTAATAACAAGTTCTTTTGTGGTAAGATTAAGAGGAGCAAGCATCCCCACCGCTACATCTTTTCTTAAAAAACCCACTAATAAAGCAGAAATAGTTTCTTTAGGAACACCCCATAAACCAATGAGAAGCGGAGAAAAAAGTTTTGCCAAAAATTCAATTATTTTGAATGCGTAGAGTAAATTAATGAAAAAAATTCCTAAAAGTACCAGTGGCACCGCTTCATGAATAAAAATAAAAATACGCATCCAAAGTTTTTTAACCACTGCTTTCGTCTGGGGTATTCTGTAGGGAGGGATTTCTAACAAGAGTTCCGGGCTTGTTCCTTTTAGAAATTTATTTAGGATTAGACCCTTAATTATCAAAAGCAAAAAAAGTATGGCAAAGATTAAAACCACATACTCGCCTCCCCTTTTTCCTACTAAACCTATGATCATGGCAATCTGCGCCATGCAGGGAACCGCAATCGCCATTAATGTGGCTGCAATAAACTTCTCGCGCCTTCCTTCCAAAAGTCTTATCGCTAATGCGCCAGGAACATTACAACCCAAACCTAAAATAAAAGAAACAATAGCATATCCGTGCAAACCGATACGGTGCATTAAGTTATCCACCAGTACTGCTAAACGTGGCAAATATCCAAAATCTTCCCAGAGGCCTAAAAGAAGATAAAAACTTAGAATGTAAGGAAGGACCATGGCTAAAGGAACGTAAAGAGCCGTAGTTAAAACTCCCAGAGAACTACCAAAACTGATTTTCCCCTCCACAAGATTACCAATAAGAACAGTGTGTAAAAAATTACCCTCTTTTAAAAAGATACTTAGTTTATTCATCAAAGGAAGCCAAAAATTCTGAAAAATAGGGTCAAATAAATATCTAATAAGTCCTTCACTTAAAAAGCGAATTATCCAAAAAGTAACATAGATAACCCCAAAAGAAAGAGGAATGCCGGTTAATGGTTTAATACTAAAATCTTCTAAATTATCCAAGAAACTATGGTGGCGATGAGTTATTTTCTGTACCGAAGAAATAATCTTACCCACTGTTTCCCATCTTTCTTTATCGGAAGAAAATTTAAATTTGGGAATTTTTGCTTCAGAAACACGGCTAATTAATTTTTTAATTCCCTCCCCAGTTAAACCACAAGTAGGCACCACCGGAACGCCAAGCATCTCTTCCAATCTACTTATATCAATCTCAATCCCTCTGTGCTTTGTATCATCCCACATATTTAAAGCTACAACGATGGGAATTTCTCTTTCTAAAAGTTGCAATGTAAGATAGAGGTTGCGTTCTAAATTAGTAGCATCTACAACATTAATGACTGTGTCTCCTCCTTTAAGCATCTCTACCGCTATCTCCTCTGCTTTAGAAGTAGGCTCAAGGGTATATGTCCCCGGCGCATCAATAACCATAAAAATCTCCTCCCCCACCTTCATTTTCCCTTGGGTAAATTCTACGGTTGTTCCTGGATAATTAGAAATAACTACCCTTGCGCCTGTAAGACGGGAAAAAATTGCAGACTTACCAACATTGGGATTTCCCATGAGGAGTATTTTCTTCATTTGACTTCTACCAAAATCTTTTTTGCCATACCAAAGCCGATGGCAAATTGACAGTTATCTATTTCGATTGTCTGTGGCCCTCTTAAGAATTGGGAACTTATTTTCTTTATCTTCTTACCTTCTCGTATTCCTAAAGACTCTATCCTTCTCACAAAACCTATACCTCCTCGAAATTCTTTTATAATCCCTAATTCACCCTCTTCCATCTGTGTCAAATCTTTTAACATAATTATCCCTTTCTTTTTTTATGCTTCTATGCCAAAAACACCTCTGATAAATAAACCAATACCAAAATTAATCAGACTAACTCCCAAACTTATTCCTGCCATCTCGAAAAATCTTTTTCTGAAATTAAGACCCCTGGAAACGGAAATATAGAAAGTAAAGATAAGAATTAACATAATGGCATTTACAATCACTAAACTCAGACTGAAAAAGATATTTTTGAAAATAAAATAGGGTAGTACTAAAAGCACAACTGTTCCCACATAGGCAATGCCCGTATATAAACTTGCCTTAAGAGGATTTTTCTCTGAATTCTCTTCCTTAGTAGAGAGAAACTCTGAAGAAGCCATGGATAAAGAAGCGGCAATCCCTGTAATTAAACCGACAATCCCCACCAACTTTGTCTTTTGAAGCGCCAGCGTGAACCCTACTAAAGCCCCACTTAATTCAACCAGTGCATCGTTAAGACCCAAGACCATAGAACTGACATACTTAAGTCGCTCTTCATCAATTAAACTGATGAGTTCGTGTTCATGATTTGTTTCATCGGAAATTACTTTTTCTATCTTAGAAGACAAATTCTTAATCTCACTGTAATTACCCTGGGTAATATCCTCTCCTCTTTCCATAAGCCTCAGACCAAAATTTAGACCGAAAAACCGAGAGACAAAAACGTAAAAGAAAATCTTAAAATAACTTGGTTTAACCTCACTGTGCGTCGTTTCTTTAAAAATCTCATAATGGCAAAACTCCTCATCCGCAATTCTCTTGAGAATTTCCGCATGTTGAGTATTTTTCACAAGAGAGGAAAGTTTTTTGTATACTATATGGTCAGTGAGTTCGTTCTTTTGGTAGTTTAGAATCTTTTTCCTTAAATCTAAAGACAAGTGTTCCATCTATCTCCTTCTAACAAATTATTCTTCATGTAACTCAATGGATTCTATGTAAAATTCCTTGTCTACATTTAATTCTAAATTGTCGCTACCACACTTCTGACAATTTAATCCTTTGCGGGTTATAGAGGAAATATTTTTACACTTCTTGCATTTAGCCAAAATTTCTAAAGGCATAATCACTATCTTTGTCCCTTTAAATTCAGTATCACTTATTAAATTGTTAAAAGCCTCTGCTAAATTTTCTGGACTAACATGGCTAAAAGGACTCAATTTCACATTTACCACAATTTTTTTTCGCACTGATTCCTGAGTTAAAACTCTTTTTAAGAATGCTAATATTTCGTTGGCAAAAACCGTCTCGTGCACAAAATTTCCTTTCTAATGGGAAACAACTCTCAGTCCCCACATAAGAAATATTCCTAAAATGAAAAAGAGCATAGAGAAATTTGCTTCTTTTATATCGGGTTGTCTATGCAATTCGGGTATTAAGTCACAGGAAGCAATATAGATAAAACCTCCTGCCGCAATGGGCAAAAGAAATTGGGAAAAATTACTTATCTGAGCAGCAAATAAAAAGCCCAATGCTGTCCCTAAAACTGCACTCAAAGCGGAGATAAAATTAAGAATAAGCGCTTTAGTGCGACTAAATCCCCCAAAAATCAGAACCCCAAAATCACCCAATTCTTGAGGAATTTCATGCAAAATTATGGCTAAAGTAGTAACAAATCCTAATTTCAAATCGGTGAAAAAACTCACTCCCAGAACCAAACCGTCCCCAAGATTATGAATCCCATCGCCCAACAGATTTAAATAGGTAAAGGGGTGATTTTCGCATTTTCCTCCTTTATGGCAATGGCGCCAGCGAAAGTATCTTTCTAAAATGAAAAAGATAATAAAACCCAAAATCACATTTAAAAATACGAAATTGGCTTCTTTTGTTTCTTCCAGAGCCTCGGGTAAAAGATGGAGGAAACTTCCACCAATAAGCCCTCCTGCGGAAAAGCCTACTAAAATCAATAAAGCTTTATTTAATAATTTTTCCTTAACCAAAAGCCCAAAGATTCCAATAAAAGCAATTAGACTTACCAGAATACTTGCCCCCAGTGCCCAGAAAAAATTCATGATTCTCCCTCCTGGTTTATCTTCTCCTTAATCAAACTAATAAAACTCTCTTTCTTTTCTTTAGTGACCTTTCCCCAATCATTAATCACCATTCCTAATGTTTCTGTGATTTGAATCTTTTCGGTTGAATAATCAAAAAACTCTCTTTCACCTGTAAGATAAGACCATCGCTTACCTAAGATTTCTGCAAACCAGAGCCTAACTTTGAAATCTTTCTTGGTGATATTAACCAATTTATTAAGATAAGCGAGGTATTCTTTTCTTTTTCTAAAAATAGATGTCCCTTTCTCCATTTTTTATTCTCTCGTAATATTCTAACAATTTAGGATATGCAGAAGGAATTTGTCTTTTTACCTCTTCCATCTCCCCTAAAATTACTTTCTCCGCAACAGTTTTTGTTTCTTCAGAAGCAAAATCATCTAACCACTCCCGAAAAGTAAGAATAGCATTAAGCTTGCAGAACTTTGCCTCTTTGCCTGACTTTAGAAGTTCCATAATGCACTCGCCTGTTCTACCGCAACGATATCCGGCAGTGCAAAAGGAAGTTATATAACCCATCTGCGCAAAGTCTCTAATCACTTCATCAAGACTGCGTGTATCTCCCAAAAGAAACTGTTGCCTTTCTGCTTCCTGTTCGTTGTATCTATCACTATAAGCACCAATACCAATCTTTGTAGAAGCGTCGGTCTGGGTACAACCAACTTTAAACATCTCCCGGCGAATTTCTTTTGGCTCACGGGCAGTGATAATCATCCCCGTGTAAGGAATAGCTAATCTTATCACCGCAATCAATTTCTTAAAAACACCATCCGAAACTTTATATTTTGTTTCTTGAACAAAAGGAGTATTAAAAGCAGGCTCAAGACGAGGAAAGGAAATTGTATGTGGTCCGATACCAAATTTTTTCTCCAATTCTCGTGTATGATAAAGAAGTCCCATAACCTCAAATCTCCAATCGTAAAGACCAAATAAAACACCGATTCCCACATCATCAATTCCTGCTTCCAGTGCTCTATGCATACAGTAAAGCCGCCATTGATAATTTGACTTTATAGTATCTTGAGGATGCACTCTCTTATAGGTCTCATGGTGATAAGTTTCCTGAAATACCTGATAAGTGCCAATACCTACTTCTTTTAATTTTCTTAGGTCTTCTATTGCCATAGGTGAAGCATTTACATTCACCCGCCTTATTGAACTGTAACCATTCTTTGTATTTACTTGAACTCCGTAAATAATCTTTATGGTATCTACAATGTAATCCACATCTGTGGAGGGATGTTCTCCGTAAACAACGATAAGGCGTTTATGTCCAACTTCTCCTGTCAAAACCTCTACCTCTCTCTTTATCTCTTCCAAAGAAAGTTTTTTTCTTTTAACTGAATTATTTTCGCTTCTAAAAGCGCAGTATAAACAATTATTTACACAATAACTTGAACAATAGAGAGGAGCAAAAGTAACGATGCGGTTATCATAAACTTTCTTTTTTACTACAGATGCCGTTTCAAATATTTCTTCCCATAAAGCCTCATCTTTTACATTCAAAAGAGAAGCAGTTTCATCGGGTTCTAAGGTCTGAATAGAAAGCGATTTCTTTAGAATTTCTCTGATGTGTGATGGTGAAGGACAAACGTTCTTACGCAGTTTCCCCCAAATTTCCTCATCATTAATAAAATCCTGTTCACCATCCAGATAGCGAACGATTTCTTCTTCTTTAATAACTTCTTTCATCCAGTCTTTTAAACTATAATTATAAACTGTGCTCATTTTAAAATAATAAAAGAATAGGTGTTTTATTTTAACATAATTTTCTCCTTTAAGCAAAAAACTTTCAGGAAGAAAATGGTTATTGCATGCTCCTACTATAAATATTAATTATAACTGCACAGGTAATATAAAATCTGGCTATTCGGTAAGAGTATTTTTTGAAAAATAGTTATCTAAAAACTATGTCTATAGCTTTTTGGACATAGTAATTGCGCATAAAGTATTCCCAAATAAGACCCGAAAAGGCATTCTCTATCATTAACACGGGGGTTAAAACATCCATTCCCACAATAAAAGAAGAGTTTTGTTGAGGTCTGCCTTCTTTATCTAAACTATTTGCATCTAAAGACTCCACTATAAATCCTTCGTGATTATAAATGTTTTTCTCCATAAAATCCCAAGCTAAAAAGGCAGGGTTATTCTTGAGGTCATCTTCCAAATCAAAGAAAGGAATACAGGCAATAGTAATAAAAGGAGCTATGGGCCAAACTTCATTTTTTTTATTACCGTAACGCAAACCCTCTCCAGATAATCCTCCTCCTACATCTGAGCGATATTCCCACTCATCCCAGCGAGGACGGCTTTTTGACCAGCAGGCGGTTAAACCCCAGACATTTTCCGGATATCCTTCATCGCGACAGTAATTGATGTCTGCCTCAATTGCCCGTTTTGTATTTTCCCACCAATCTACGCGGTAAAACCTATCCGGACCCAATCTCTTAAAATCAAGAAAGATATGCGCATAAAGATAAGTAAACAAAGCCCCCCACCAAGAATAAACATATTTCTCTCCCAAATTGTACTTACCAAAATTAACCCTGAATCCTGAGAAAGCGTCTTCAGGGAAAACCCGATATTCAGGATTAGGCGCACCTACGGCTAAGAGTGCAATTAATAATATTTCGTCGGTATAAAAATCCCACCACCCAAAGAAATTCCCATTTTTCCAAGCCATACGGAACTGCCTCCGCGCAGGTTCAAAGAATCTCTTCCAGTTAATTTTAGAATAAAACTCTTCCGCCCTATCACGAATCGCACCTCCAAAGTATTCTCCAGAGGTAAGCATTCCTGATAAAAGTAAAGCGGTATCAATAGTAGAAACTTCCACATCGGGTTTATGATAAAATTTCTCTTTCACCTGGTCCCAGAGATAGAAATGATACAAAAATCCTGAAAAATTCGTTTCAGGATTATTTTGCAATTCTAAACAGCGTTTAATGGTTGCTAAAGCAAAATCTTGCGCTTTATCTCTTGAGATTAAACCGTGCTCTACAGCAATACACAATCCTGCGAGGGCAAAACCTGTCCCGGCAATATCTATTTCTCCCCTTACATACGGTCCCGAGCGATATAAATCTTTAAGCCGAAACTGTTCTTTATATACAAAAGAGAGTTGCTTTTCTTGAAACTCTACAATTCTTTTTTTGTTAATATTTTCTCCAACCGCTTTGACCTTAATTCTAAGAGGAGAAGAAACCGTGGTTAAACCTCTGTTGTCGGTAACCATTAATTGCACAAAATATTCTGCCGGTGGATGATTAAATAGGTGTTTGGGGTTGGCTTCTGCGGAATGGGTTCCATCCCCAAATGTCCAATAATAGGAAATCTCGTCTCCTTCGGGGTCTGAAGTCCCTTCGCTAGAAAACTGGACTTCTAACGGGCCAAGGCCTTCTTTAGGTTGACAGGAAATTTTAACTACGGGAGGAAGGTTAATTTCTTCTGCAAATAATGGAAAAAAACTAGAAAAGAATAATATTAATAATGTTAACCCTACTCTCAAAAACCTTTTTAACCTCAATATTCTAAACATCGGTTCTCTTTTTTTATAATGAGCAAATATCATACCAAAAAATTATAAAATAAATCAAAAATACAATTCATTTAAGATACTTAATAATATAAACTTATAACTACCTATCCTAAAAACGGAATTATAAAATTCCTTGATAAAAGAAAAAAGGGAGTAACTTTTTCTACTTTAATAAATTGAAATACATAAATATCTATCAAAAAATAACTTGTTTTTGTAAACTTTAGTTACACCCCGTAACTTTTCTTATCTTTACCTTAGACTCTTTAATTTCTTAAACAGTTCTTTCAAAGGAAGGCTATTAAGAACGTCTTTTTTCTCCAACCAAGCTCTTCTAGCTACCGCCACACCTAACCGCATATAATCCCATTGACTTAAACTGTGTGAATCCGTACCAATAGCCAAAATAATCCCATTATTCTTTGCAGCGCGAGCGTTAACATCGGTAAGGTCAAGTCTTTGCGGATAAGAGTTTATTTCTAAGCAAACTCCTTTTTCCTTAGCCACTTTAAAAATAGTCTGATAATCCAATTCATAAGCTTCTCTTTCTCCCAAGAGTCTACCAGAAGGATGGGCAAGTATATTAACCAAACCTGTCTCAAAAGCCTTAATTACTCTTTTAGTTAATTCCTCTTTTGATTGTTTAAACCCTGTGTGTAAAGCAGCAACTACTACATCTAACTTCTCTAAAACCTTTTTATCTAAATCTAAACTCCCGTCTTTGCGAATATCCACTTCTGTTCCGCAGAGGAGACGAAAGTTTCTTAATTTCTGATTTATTTTTTTTATTTCTTCGATTTGCCTCAATAATCTCTCTTCATCTAACCCCCGTGCAATTCCTAAACTCTGGGAATGGTCGGTTATCGCAATATATTCATAGCCTCTTCTTATCCCTTCTTTAGCAAGCTCTTCCAAAGAATGCATTCCGTCAGACCAGTCAGAATGAAGATGCAAATCGCCTTTTATATCTTCTAACTCTAAAAGTTGGGGAAGTTTTCTTGATTGTGCTGCTTCTATTTCACCTAAATCTTCGCGCAGTTCAGGGGGGATATAACTAAGGCCTAAAATCTTGTATATTTCTTCTTCCTCTTTATTTTTCGCTAAATTCTTATTTGTCTTCTCCTCAAAAACTCCATATTCACTTACCTTTAATCCCATCTTCTGCGCCAAAGTGCGTAAATGAATATTATGCTGTTTTGAGCCGGTAAAATATAAAAGACAAGAACTAAAGCTCTCTGGCTCAACCACACGCAGGTCCACTTGAATACCTTCGTAAGTCAAAATGCTCGATTTAGTTGTTCCTTTGGCCAAAACTTCTTTTACCTGCTTAAGTTTTACAAAATATTCCATTACTTTTTCTGAATGAGTAGAAGTAACCAAAATATCAATATCGCGAACTGTTTCTTTCATCCTACGAAGACTTCCAGCGTAAGTAATACGTTTCACCTCTTTTAGATTCTTCAATTCTGAAATGATTAATTCCGCTAAGGGCAAAGCAGTTCCCAAGAGCATTCTCTCTCTTCCCTTCTTTAAAAGTTTTATGCCTTTTAAAATATTTTCTTCAGTTTTGTCCTTTAGTCCCGGAAGTCCACTTAATTTGTGCTCCCTTGCAAGCTTTTCTAATTCTTCTATGGATTTAACCCCTATCTTTTCATAAAGCATCTTGGCAGTCTTGGGGCCTACACCGGGAATTTCCAACATCCTAAATACACCTTCAGGAATACTCTTACACAATTCTTCAAAACTGGAAATCTTTCCTTTATTAAGAAATTCTTTTATCTTCTCTGCAAGGTCTTTCCCTATTCCAGGAATTTCTTGAAGACGGTTATCGCGTGCAAGTTTATCGATATCTTCGGTAAGGCTTTCTAAACTCTGGGCCGCCTTTCGATAGGCGCGTATTTTAAAGGGATTATCCTCCTTTATCTCCAAGATATCAGCATACTTACTAAAGATTTGAGCAATTTGAAAGTTCTTCATTATTTCTTACTAATATTATACTAAAAAGACCTAAAACAAACAAAATTTTTGACGGTGGAGAAAGTTTGTGTTATTATGTTGTACAATGTTAAAAATAATATTTTTTTTACTTCTCTTATTTAAATCTACCTCTTCTCTACTTGCCGAAGAATGGCAAGAGGAGTTATTTAAAAAATCTCCCCGTTTAGAATATTTTAAAAAAGAACTTCTTAAACGTTCTTCCACCCATCGATTGCTTACCACTTCACCACAAAATGTATCCAATCCCATTCTGCTGCGAGAAGGGTTGGTTTATACTCTTTACGAATTGGAAATTGAAAAGACAAAATTTATAATCTTAAAAGATTTATCTGAATTTTTGTATTCTCTAAAGTACAAAGACAAAGAAATTGAAACAATCAAAGAAATAATCCAGTCTTTTTCACGAATTTCTTATTTGCGCTCCGAAATTAATCCCCAAGCAAATCTTTGGTTAAATCAGGAAAAAGAATTATTAGAAGAGGAGCTTAAAAAGAAAAACGAAGAAAAATCTTTTTATCATCAAATACTTAAAGATAAATTTAACATTAATACTCTGATAGAAGAAGAATCGCTCTTTAAAAATATAAAAACGGGCATTGAGAGAGAAATAATAAAAAAGAAAGAAGAGCTTTTAGAATGGGACAGTAGCTATTTTCAAGAAAGAAAAGAAAAATACCCTAATTTAGTCTACTATCTCAATACCTCTACAAATATTCCCTATGTTTTCTTCACTTTTCCTATCCCTCCTTCCATATTAGGAGAAATATACAATCTATACTATGAACGGAATAAAATTGAACTTAAAATCGCTGAGTTAGAAAATGCTTTTATTGAGGAAAAAATTAATCTTCAACTTAAATATATCCAGAAAAAAAGAGAAATTCTCAGAAAAATAATAGAGGAAATCAATGAGGCAAAAGGATTATCCAATTCTTTTGAAGAATATTCCTCCATAGAAAACATTTTTTTAGAAGCCTCTCTATCTCTAATAAGACTTGACAAGGAAGAAGAATTATTAAGAAAAGAACTTCTGATACACAAAACAAATTCTTCCAATAATGAATTAAAAATAAACCTCTCCTCTCTCCCAAAATTAGATACCCTCCTTAAATATGTTGAAGAAAATTCCCTCTTTCTGAAAAAAATAGAGAGGGATTTGTCTATTCTAAAAAAAATGGCTTCAAAACATGATTATTTCTCCTCCCTCCATACCTGGAGAGAATTGTGTTACGAAAACGAAAAATATAATCTATTTAATAGAATATTTTATAACTGGTTATGCTTAAGCTCAGCACAAGAAGCATACAATTTTCAAAAAGAAATCTATAATCTTACCACTAAATTATATGATTTGAGTATAGACTCTCCACTTTATACACCATTTGACAGAAAGATAAAGAGAATAGAAATCTTAAAACAAGAACTTATCGTTTTAGATAAAGAGAAACTAATTTCTTTACTTTGGCTGGATTTAAAGAATGCAATTAAAGTTCCACAAATAGATAATCTCGATGCTTACGATTACGATGAAGAAATTCTTAATCTTGATATAGAAAACTTTCATAAAAAACACTTCTCTGAAAAAGCATTTAGTAAAGAAAAAAAAGAATTAATTAAAAAAATTAATAATAACGAACTCGCCTTATTAGCAAAAGGACAAGGCAGAATTATTCTCCATCCTAAAGAAGAGAGTACAGAAGAAAGTTTTTCGCTACCCTTTAGATTGGAAATAACTGCCGAACCTCTTGCTTCTTTCTCTATTATAAATACATCAAAATTAAACTCTCTTAAAGAATACTATAACTTAAGAAAGCAATTAGAAGAAGAAAAGGAAAATAAAGGAAGACTTTACAATTTGGAACTCTTAGAAATGACCAAAAATAGGATTAAATTCATAAGTGATTTGCTCTCCGAACAGGAAGCTATAATCAGAGATTTAGAGAAGATAATTTCTCCGGATATAGAGGAACGTATAACCCAACAAAGAATAAGGATTTTAAATCTAAAAAATCACCTCTTAGAAAAAAAACAGAATTGCGCTTTTGATTTAATTCATACAAAGATTATCCAAATGCCGGTTTTAAATAAATATGAAGAAAAACTAATTTTAGAAAAAATATACCCCTTCTTAAACAAAGAGATTGCCTCAATTATAAACGCAATCAAAGATAAGGAACAGAAATTAGAGAGTATAAAATCTCTTTATACCTTTAAAAATCTTGAAAAAAAAGAGGAAAAAATTGAAAAGATAAGCTCTCTTATTGAAGGTGTGATAAAAATGTTTACTGTCAAAGAAAGAATCGGTTTAATCCCTTTAGACGACCTAAGCGAGCTGAAGCTAATCAAAAATAATCTTGAGGAAGAGCTTTACCAGACAAGAAGAGAAAATATCGCTCTTAAGAAAAAAAACGTTCCTTATAATAAAGTAGAACCGTTTGATGCAAAAGAGTTACAGAAGGCATATTCGTTATTCAATTTAGAAGAAATTAAAAAACGCGACCCTTATTTAAAATTCGTGGAGTTAGAATTAAATCATCCCTCTACACAAGAAACAGATTTTTTAACATACCTCTACAAAGAAAGGGAAAGCAAAATAAAAGAGGAATGGCTAATATTTTCTAAAGCAAATTATCTATACGATAAACTCCTTAACTCTACAAAAAAGAGCGAAAAGATTTGCGAAGAAAATTTAAACAATGCTATTAGAAGTTTAAAGGAAGGGGGCATAGGAATCTATGGTGCCTATGGTTTAAATTCAATCCTTTTGAAATACATAGAAGAACAAAAAAGAATTTATGAGTTTCGGGAAGAATATCAGAGATATCAGACAGAAATATGGAGCATAATAAGTGGCTTATCTCGTTTTAATCATCTTTCCTTAATTCCCACCGGATTAAATATCTCTTGGAAAAGAATCGTTAATTCTTTAAGGATTGAACCATTCATTTTAAGAGAAAGAGAAAAAAGAAGAAAAGAATTTGTTAGTAAAAACTATAACCAGAAAATTCACGCTTTTAAATTTATCCGCGCGGAAGAAGAGAAAGAAGAATCTTTAAAAAGAAGAAGGGATCTGTTTAAAAATGCCCAAGAACAAGAGCTAAGAAACATAGAATACTTAGATAAACTCTGGGAAAAGGATAAACAATTCCGAGAAAGAATAAGGAAAATTATTGAAGAAAGCCAAATAGATATAAAAAAAGAAATTAATCCTCTTAAGGAAAAACTTTCTCTGCGCGAAGCGAACGAAGAAATTTTAGAATTGATATTCATTAACTATGCTAAAAGATTCCGCAAAAAAGAAAATATAAGAAATTACATAAATGATATTACAAATCTTTTTTCTATCCTACCGGTAAATACAAAAGAACTTGAGAATCTTCCCCAATGGTGGGCAAAATATATTTCTGCTCTCCTTCCTTATCCCGAAAAAACTCATTTGGAAGAAATCACCGATCCGCGACTTTTGGGACTATACCTCTACTACGCAGAATTGAAAAAATATCTGGGACTTAAAGATATAGAATCTCTTTCACTATATATCGATGAGGATAAAAAATTCTTATTCTTAGACCTGCGCAATCTCCCATTAGAAAAAATCGAGGAATATCTCAATTGGGAAACGGAAAAAATAAAAACATTGGATACCCTTACTCTCTCTGAATATTCAAAACAAGAATGGGAAGAAAGAAGGAAACTTTTCTTGAAGAATACAGGAGGCATCTTTGGATATACCTACGGCTCTTTAAAAGAAAAGAATCTTCAGAAAGAAATAATTGTTTGGTTAGTTAATAGTGGCATAGAAGATAAAGAATATGCCCAGTTCATTGACGTTGCAGAAACTGTTATTAAAGAAATGGGAAGATTCCTTCCTCCTCTCACCCGCGAAGAAAAATTAAATATTAACGAAGCGGTAAGGCTACGCTGGCTCGCATATAAACAAGAGTTATCGCTATTGGAAGAGGAGGACAAAAGACTTGATGAAGCTATTTTTATAGGGAATCTCCTCTCTTGGTGTGAATTTTTCTGGGAAAATAGAATCAAAAAGGAAGAAATACCGTTATTTTTTAACTTCATGAATACCTTAAAGAAAGAAAGGTTTTTTACTGAAATTTATGGTAAATATGAAGAGGTAAGTATCTTGCGAAAAAACTTCTATATATCTTCTCTAAGCTACTGGGCAGAAAAATGGCTTAATTTTTACCAGAAGAATCCTGAAGAAGCAGAAGATATGATTAAAAAATACCTCTCTCGCTTCAGGCTATTTTATTCGCTTGATTCCTTTCAACGCCTCTACGGACCCCTTGACCTTGCAAAAATTAATCCCCAGAGATGGGAAGAAAAAAGACAACTGCGAGAATTCATGGGGAAAATTGGGTTTTTTGTAGACTGGACTTTTAATCTCTCTCTAAGTGAAGAGGAGACAAAAACATTTTTTAATAACCTGTTTACTCTATTCCTAAACAAAGAGTTCATTGAATCTTTCTATAGAAATCAAGGTATAGAACTAAAACTAAGTTGGGAAAATAGTGAAGAGAAAGAAGAGATCCTAGGAATATTGATCAATTGGGTCCAATTTTTCCATTTCAGAGAAATAAAAGAAAAGGAAGAAATGTTTAACGCTTTAGAAGAAATAAAATTTATCCAAAAAAAATCAAAAAGCTTTCAACTAAATTTTGATATCGATGAAATAAGATATTGGTGGGAAAAATCTAAGGTTAAAGGATGGAGTTCAGAATTCTTAGAAAAAATATTCTCCAACATTAATCAGCTCAACCAACTAATGTCCGTTGTATGCAATGAACTCTTAAAAGAACTATCTACATCACCCTTCTCCGAATGGGAAAATTATCAAGTAAGAGAAAAATTAATAAAGACGATTGAAAAAAATAAAAATATTCCCCTCAGCCGGTCAGAAATTTATAATTTAGCAGAAAAGATTATGCCTACTTATAACCTGGATTTCACAGCAATAAAAAATTACTATAAGGAAAAAATTTATATTGAAACTGCTTATTATGTATTTACAGGAGAGGATATTTATCCACCCAAGATGTTCCAATTCTATTCCATAATGAAAGAAAGAGGCTATAGCCTGAAAGAAATGGGGAATTTTATATACCTCTATGCTATGTTCAAAAGTGATAAACTACTCTCTAAGACTAATCCGTCTGATTTAGAGATATATGGTTTGTTAACCCATCTCTTTAGACAGATTCCTCCTTACGGAAAAAAATTCCGTTTATGGATGGACAAGGCAACATTTTTAGTAAAATGCTTTTATAAAGAACATTCTAAATATATCGATTTCTCCCTGCTTAAATTTATACTAAATTATTCCCTCCTCCGTATGCGCCCTTGGCAAATAAAACTTCTGGTGGAAAATGGCGCATTAAGTACAAACAGCCCTGACGAAGAGATTCGCATGGCGAATACAGAGGAAGATTTACGAAGGTATGTCTTTAGGATTTTTTGGGAGAATCTAAATGAACCAATTTCGGAGGAAGAGGTAAAAGAATTTACTAACTTCCGAACATCCAAATCTACGGAGGAAGTAAAATCCGGTTTCAAAAAAGCGATAGAAAGATATGCTAAATTTCAGAACGGTTTTATCAACATCTTCTTCCAAAAATACTCTAAGAATAAAACCACCCTCCAAGAAATTTACCCCAAATTAGAAGAAATTTTAAAAGAAACAAGAAGGATAATTATCCCCGAACTCCTTCGACATATTTTTTCTGGTGAAGAAGAGACGTTTAACGAAAGACAAAAAATAATTCTTTCATTAAATAAGAATACCTCTAAACACCCATGCCATCCACAACCTTTTTACGATAGAAAAAAAATACAAAAAGATATTATAGAAAGAGCAAGAACTATTTATAAAATAGAACTTCCTCCTCATAAATCATCGAGTCTTACATGGAAAGTTCTGGAAGGATTGGGAGTGGAAGATACCTTAAAAATATATATCGAAGATTATGGATGGTTAGAGGATTTATATAAAAAAATATTTTCAAAGGGAAAAGTTGATTTTGAGGATTATTCAATACTAAACTACTTTAGCGAAGAAATAAACCGTGGTAGCACCAGAAGAGAAATTATCCCCCAACTATTTACGATTTCTCAAGAAATTAAAAATGGCTTTCACGAAATTTTTAATAAAGATATCCCCATCCAGAAAGCAATAGATTATGCATGGCCAATCCTCCACTCAGGAGGAGAAGCAAAAACTGTAGGAAAAATATTTTCTTTAGTAAATACGTTCAAAAAATATTTGGAAGAAATAATGGATGATTATTTAATTCATGAACTTTTATTTCTTACAGGTGAAATATACAGTATAGAAATGGGAGAAAAACCTTTACGCGTTTATTCTATAGAAGAATATACTAAAACTTTGGAAGAGATGTTAAGCCACCTAAAGATAGCAAAGGAAGAAATAAATTATATAAAATTAAAAGAAGTTGCAGAAAAAACAATGTTTCTTCTACAACCACCGGTGGTATTTTTATCCTACGCGCGGAAAGTAGAATATATCCATGAATTTATAAATAAATATCATAAAAATGTTACCCCCAAAGAAATTCTCGTGTATTTAGATATTATAAAAAGAGATACGGTGAACTTCTTAAATCTCAAAAGTATTTTTTATGAATGCACTCCGGAGGCTCTCATTATTCAAAAGTTAGAGTCTGCTCTTTCTCTGTCTTTTAAAAATTTTCTCAAACAAAACTTAAAGCCTAAAAAGCTCAAAATTTCTTATGCTCCCTCTATATCTCAAGAATAGAGACAAAATAACGAAGAAATTAGAATATTTAAAAGAAAGGTTATCCCCCTGTCAACTTTGTCCTCGCAAATGTCGAGCTAAACGTGCCGAAGGAGAAAAGGGATTCTGTGGAGGTGGAGAAAAAGCAACTGTCGCTTCTTATTTCCCCCATTTTGGTGAAGAAAAATGTCTAGTAGGTGAACACGGTTCAGGAACAATATTTTTTACACACTGCAACCTTAAGTGTGTCTTCTGCCAGAATTATGAGATAAGTCACTTAGGCGAGGGAAAAGAAATCTCTTCTCAAGAATTAGCTAAAATTATGCTCTTCTTACAAAAACTTGAATGCCATAATATAAATTTGGTCACTCCAACACATTTTGTTCCACAGATTTTAGAAGCCTTAACTTTTGCCATAGAAGAAGGACTCACAATCCCTTTGGTTTATAACTGTGGAGGGTACGAATCGGAAGAGGTTATCGATATTTTAGAAGGCATCATTGACATCTATATGCCCGATACAAAATTTTATTCTTCTCAGATATCCCAAGAATTATCCTCCTGTAGTGATTATTTTGAAAATTTAAAAAAAATTCTTAAAAAAATGCATGGCCAAGTGGGGAATTTAATTATAGAAAATGGTGTTGCCCAGCGAGGTTTACTTATTAGACACCTGGTAATGCCTAATCAAACGAAAGAAACAAAAGAGATTATGAAATTTATTGCTGGAAATATATCTTCTGAGAGTTATGTAAACATTATGTCCCAATATACTCCTTGTGGAGAAGCACATCACTTCCCTCATATAGGCAGAGCAATAACGAGGGATGAATATTTAGAAGCACGCGAGATTGCTCTTTCATTAGGGATAAAACGACTGGACTAAGATGATTTTGGCAATATCTATTATACTTTTTTTAATTATTGCCTGGAAATTTATAATAATTTTAGGGGAAACCTGCTCTACGCTCTTTAAATTTATCAAAGTAAAAACACCCCTTGAGAAAAAGAGACTAAAACGTCTCCTCCTCATTAGAACTTGTTTTTTATTGCCCTGTGAATTCTTAACCCTCTTTGTTACTTCTATATTTGCTTTTATCGTATTCCACTGGTTTAGCTCATCATTATTAGCGATTTCCTTAGTAAGTATATTATTTAAAGAGATATTCTCCGAAATCCCTTATCTACTGGTCTCAACATTTCTCTATTTTTTTAGAAAACCCCTCTATCTTAAAGATGACCCATTTATTCAAGAAACAGAGATAATTCCCGCAAATTTCTTCTCTGCCCTCTATATACCTCAAAAAGCAAAAAGTAACGCTGAGGTCTATGCCTGTATAACCCAAGGACTTCGTGCCTTACGGAACAACCTCAACCCCAAGAGCCATCTTGCTTTTATTTACCATAGTGACACCGAGGAAGAATCTCTTGTAGAAGAAGAAATTCGTTTGATTCTGGACGCAAAGAAAGAACTTGGCAGTAAAGTGTTCCTCTTTGCACGCAACCAAGAAGCTTACAACCCAATGTTCTTGAAAAAGCCCGGCGGTTATATGAGTGATTATCAAATTTTAACCACAGGGGTTTGGCATCCCTTGAACTATGTTTCGCACAGTTTTGATGCAAGGCGTCAGAAAATTGTCTGTCTTGATGGGGAAATTCAAGAACATATCCCTTTCTATTCTTTAGGTAAAAAAGATGAATTTCAATACTTCCTTCACTATAAAGGAAATTTCTTTCTGAGAGAGAAATTAAATCTTAAGAAATACCCTCCCCAAGAAGAAATATATGAAGATATAAAATTTTTGTCTGAAAGTTATCTTATTGATAAAACAAATTCAGAAAAATACTACCTTATCTCTCAGGGAGCAATCTTTTCTCCTCAGGGAGAACTTTTGTTTAATGCCAAGCAATGGAAGATAGATTCGGAAGGCAGAATAGAATTTTTAGAATCCAGAGATAAAAATTTTGAAGGTAAAAATTATGCTTTTATATTTGTGCAGATTGTATATACAAACGAAGGTAAAAAATTAATTCTTGATTCTGTTTCTAATCTTATTGATGCCTCCAATGGCAAAATTTGGGCAAGGGCGGGAGAATATCGTATAGATTTTTCTTACGACCTCTACAAGCTTAAGGATAAAAAATTCCACTTTGTCAAAAAAGATATCACCATTGAAAAAAAATTAATAAAAGGGGTTGATTACCGCAGGTTAGCTTTTGACCGTCTGCTTAATATATCTTGGTTAAGCATAAAAAATCTTGTAAAAGAGAAAATTATCTCTTTCTCCCAAGCAGATGAATTTATGAAAAATGGTATCATAGGAAACATTTATAACCTCCATATTGGGAAAAAGGGTATAGAAAAAGAATATTTTATAGAAGACACCCTAATAAAACTTAAAGAAAGGGTCTTCGGTGGCTATTTAGTCCAGGAAGGACGAGGATTTAGGCTGGACAAAGAAGGAAATCTTTTTTTTGAGGACAATTTAATAGAACCAAAGGAAAATATCAAGGAAACTTTTTTGCACAGAGAAAATGATTTGGTCTATCTTATGTATAGGGAAAAAGAAGAGGATTTCTTTGTCCGTCTCACAGAAACAAACGAAAAAGTTATAGCGAACCCTAAAGATAAATATATCTATATTCATAATTCTTGGATTAATAAAATAAAAATTACAGATTCGGGATTTGTGGTTAATGAAAAGGACGGTTTTTATTTAGACAACGAAGGTAATATTTGGTATATAGGCGACGTATTTGAGAAAGGTATAGCGAAACCTTTGTTGATAGCAAAAAAGGATAAAATAAAAGAACTGCATAAAGAAGAAATTGCTCTTGATTATACAAACTATGCTCTGATAAAAACCACCCTTTTGGCGGAAGCAGGCGGTTGGTATAAAGACAAGGAAAATAATATAAGGATAAGAAAGATCCTTTCTCTAAAAGACTATGTCTACTTCGATGAAAAATTAAATGCTCTCGTGATTAATCCTTTGGATGGTGATTATTTAATTTATCCCTCGGGTTCTTATACTGTAGGAGATGTCTATCTTTGGCAAAAAGAATCAACGGATGATGTAGTTGTCAAAGAAAAGGATGTTTTAATAAAAAATGGAAATTTAATTAAAGAGGAACTCTTAGCGAAAAAGGAGGATTATATTTTCAATAAAGATGGAGAAATCGTCTTAAAAAATGGAGAGAAGTTGCCCTACGGAATACATTTAAGATTTAAAGATGCGCAAATACTTAGAGACGAAAATGGAAATTTTATCCCCGCAGACTGTGGCATAAAAATCATAAACCAAACTGATGCAGATGACGAATTCCAACCGCAAACGCTCTCTTATCTTAACAGCAAACTCATACATAATCTCCATGAAGAAGACCCCTATTTGATGCTTCAACCGGAAATCTGTTTTGCCAATCAGGGCCAGTCCACATTTGCCCGTTTCCATTCCTGGGCACAACAGATGTATCGTTTCAGCGCAAGAGCAATTTTCTCTTTATATGGAGAATCTTCCGCTTATGGCAAGATGACAAAATTGGTCGATGCTTATGTCAAAAATATACTGTTTAAAGAAGCTATACCGCCATTAGCAAGAACCCACGACCACTGGGAAGCAATGCATCTTAAAACTGCTCTTGTGTATTCTTATCCTTACCTAAAAAGTAAAAATCTTATCGAAAATATCCCCCCTAACTACATCTCTTTTCTAAAACGGCTTGAGGGATGGTTAGGTGGGGATCTTCTTCTATTAGAATACGAAACCTATTTCGGAGTCTTTATTGATTTTTTCAGAATGGTTTTTTCCCTTCTAAAAATAAACTTTTCTGAATTTAAATTTTGGTTAGGCCATATTTATGTAAGAATTAAATATCTTAAAGAAAAAAACGAAGCCCCCTCCTATTTAGCAAAAATATTGCGTATCTGGCTAATAAAACGCTTAGCGTTCTCCCCTCTTTATTACTGTATATGGTTAATGCTTATAGGAACGATTTCTCTGGTTATCCCCGGGATACTCACCATAAAATCTCCTGCTATTGCTTGGCATATCTTCTGGTCTGTTTTAATAATTCTAATTTTTTTACCCAAAGCCGTTGTCCCCCTTCTTGAACGTCTAATTTTATTCGAGAAGAAAAAAGAGAAATTACTGATTTTTCTATTATTATTGCTTATTTCTTTCTACATATATAAATTAGGAAATAACGCTTTCCCCGGAAATTGGGGGAAATTTAGTGCCTTTATTATTAGTCTATATGTTCTCCGCCGTATAATTATTTATATTATGAAGTCAATTTTTTCTCTATATCCAGGTCTGATTAATCGCTTAGTAAGCATAGTGATTATATCGACCATTGGCTTCTTTGCCTGGCTCTATGCACCCTTTTTATTAAACTGGATGGAGAATATTACTTCCGCAAACTGGGTCTTTTTGTTTCTCTTCCAATCTTTTCCATCCCTGGCGGGTTTTTTATTTCCCCTCATCCTTCTTTTAGAAATTGTCCCCTCTCAAAGAACGGTTTTAGACATATTAAAAAGAGGATTTATAGAAACAATCTATTCTAGTTCTATCCTCCTTATGAATGTAGTGCACATTCCTTTTATTGTCATCTCTAAAATCTGGTTTATTATTTTCAACCCTAACACCTCTATCCCTTGGTTTACCACTCCTTTTGTAGAAAAAATCCTTGGCAAAAAAACTTCCCTTTTTGAAGTATATTTACGTCTAATCGCTACTCCCATTCTCTCCTTAACTTTTGCTGTAATTCCTGTTTTTTCAGGGTTAGCCGACCCTTCGCTTATCTTCTATGGGTGGCCAGTATTTATCTGGTCATGGATAATAGGACCAATGCTTGCATGGCTATCAGGAAATTATGGAGAAAGCCCATCATTCTCTTCTCTTGAATTCTTAGGGATGCGGGATAGAATTAAGTTATTGAAAAAAGAACTGTCTAATAAAAATAAACCCTTAGAGAGAGAACAAATTATCGAAAATATCTTGGAATATAATTTGGAAATCAATCATACGTTGGGCCCTCGAGAATTGTTAAGAATATTTTTATCTTTTCTTACTGAAATGGATTGGGAAAAATTCCCTGCAAAAAATCTGTTAGAAAAACTTACCCATAAGGAAATACTGCCCGAAAATTTGCGTGAGTATAACTGGGAAACTCTCAATGAACTTAGTAGGGCGCGAATTTTGTTAAAGCTATATAAAAACAAAAAATACAGAATCTATCTTCCTCAGGATAAAGAGATAAAATTCATTAAAGCCTTAACCGCGCTTATAAATCTTATGGGGCCCAAAAAACTCGGTTTCCCCCCTTGGGAAGAACTTTCCTTTAATCAACAAAAAAAATTAATCAAAAAAATAATCAAAAGATACAAAATCAGTATTGCGGAAGAAAGGGAAATAAGAAAACTATTGCAGTTTTTTGAAAATAGTGAGTTAAAAAAATTATACAAAAAAATAATGAGTTTACGGAATCTAAGCGAAGTTATTGATTTGGTTGCTCCAGAATATTTCTATTTGAGAAAGGCTCTATCCGAGATACAGAACATTCCTTATGCTAAACTATCACTTTATCAGAAGGATGTCTTTTTAAATTTGCTCACAACACGCTATAATCTCAGACAAAAAATATACACAAAGATAATTAAATCCTCCTTAAATCTAATATCTTCTCCTGCCTCGCTGGTAGAATAGAGGTAAGAGTAACACTCCTGCAAAAAAACCACCAAGATGAGCAAACCAAGCAACCCCTCCACCTAAATCGCTGTCCATTCCCGAACTAATTATCCCTGATAAAAATTGAACCGCAATCCAGAATCCAAGAAAGAAAAAAGCAGGAATTTTAACTATTCTGATAAAGTAGAAAATAGGAATTATGGTAACTACCCTTGCTTGAGGGAAAAGAATAAAATATGCCCCTAATACCCCGGAAACCGCTCCACTTGCACCTAAAGTAGGAATAGTTGAATGGGGATTGGTAAGAATGTGTGCAAGGGAAGCGGAAATTCCGCAGAGAAAATAGAACAAGATAAATTTAAAGTGCCCCAAAACGTCCTCAATATTGTTGCCAAAAATCCAAAGGTAAAGCATGTTTCCCAAAAGATGCAATAAACTCCCATGCAAAAAAAGTGAACTAAAAAGCGTACGTAATTGAGAAAAATCAAAATAGTTTATAAAATTATATGGAATAAGGGTATAACGACGGATAGTTATCTCTAATGAACTACCTAAGGAAAGCTCATAGAGAAAAACAATGGAATTAACAATAACCAAAACAATGGTTACAAAAGAGAACCTTTCTGTAGGATTTTCATCATGTAAGGGAATCATTCTAAAATTCAGAAATAAAAAATTTTACATTTAATGTCTAAATGTTTAGTATGTATTCTAAACTTGGCGGAATATCTTCTAAACTGTGAGGCTCAAGGGTAATGGTAGGTAAGATTCCTCTTTCCTTGATTAATTGGAAGAATTCCTTGAAGTTAATGTCGCCTTTTCCTAAAGCTAAATGGGTATCAAAATCCCCTAAGTTATCCGAAAGATGAATCTCCCCGATAACTTCTTTTGGATATTCCTTGAATATTTCGAGTGGGGATTTATTACCAAAGGCATTGAAGTGCCCAATATCAAAACAGGCAAGAAAGTTTGGAGAATTAATTTTTGCAATAAGTTCTAAAATTATACTTGGTTCGGGATCTAAAGAATTCTCGATTAATAAATAAATATCCTTTTCTAACAAATATTCTGCAAAAGGTTTCCAAATTTCATAGGAATTTTCCAGCCATTTTTCTCTATGATTTCTATAATAAAGATGCCCAAAACCATGGTGAAAAACAATATTTGAAGAATTTAATCGCTCACAAAAAGATATCGTCTGCTTAATCCGTTTCTTAGAAATACTGCGAATCTCTGAATCTAAAGAACCAGGATTAAGGTCGTATATTGGACCATGGATATTCTTTTTAAGTCCATGTTTTTCAAAAATTTCGTTTATCAATTCTATTTCTTTATCATGATAACAATCCAAGGAATCTCCATCAATATAAATCTCGCAATTTATTCCTAAATCTGCTATCTTCTCCAAATTTGGCAAAAGCACCCTGTAAGGAACATGTACAAAAATCGTTTCTTTTCTCATTCTATGTTTCCAAAATAAAAGTAACGGGACCGTCGTTGATTAGTTCTACTTCCATTCTTGCAGCAAATTTACCTTCTTTTACTCCTAAACCAGTTTTTGCCAATTCCCTAATAAATAAGTCGTAAAACATTTTTGCCTCAGTTGGTTCCGCACAAGGGTCAAAAGAAGGTCTGCGTCCATCCCAACAATCTGCATATAGCGTAAACTGTGACACTACCAAAATTTCACCTTTGACATCCTTTATAGATAAATTCATTTTACCTTGGCTGTCATCAAATATCCGCAACTCGGAAATCTTTTTAGCCAATTTTATAGCGCTTTCTTCGGTATCTCCTTTACCCACCGCCAAAAAAATCAAAATACCCTTCCTGATATCAGCAACGGTCTCATTATCTACAACTACCTTGGATTCTTTTACACGTTGTATTACCGCTTTCATAGCAAACCCGCATTTCAAAAATCAGAATTTAATATTTAAACTTATAACTCCGCCTCATCCCCAACTTCGGGTACATAGACATTATCTACCCCTACTTCCTTAATACCTTCAGCCAAAGCCTCGGACTGGTCTGGATCGCCATGAACTACAAAAACTTTCTTAACCGATTCTTTAGTTCTTCTTACATACTTGAGTAAATCGTTTCTATCCGCATGACCGCTAAAAGCATTCATTATCACTACCTCTGCTTTAAGTCTATATTCCTCGCCGAAGATTTTCACTTTTTTTTCCTTCTCTACAATTTTCCTGCCAAGGGTATCCTGGGCCATATATCCCACAATCAATATGGTGTTTTTGGGGTTTTCAATATTGTGTCTTAAATGATGCAGAATTCTTCCGTTTTCACACATGCCCGAAGCAGAAATAATTATGGCGGGTTTTTTTAAATCATTAAGCGCCTGCGATTCTTCTTTAGAACGAGTATAAACAACATTTTCAAAGCCAAATGGGTCACGCCCCATCAAAAGCATATTTTTAGTCCTTGCGTCGAAACAATCGGGATGGAGGCGAAAAATCTCTGTAATGTTTATCGCTAAAGGGCTATCTACATAAACAGGGATGGCAGGAATCATTCCCTTATTCCACAAATCACTCAAACACCAGATAATCTCCTGAGTCCTCTCCAAAGCAAAGGCAGGAATAATTATTTTCCCCTTTCTCTTAAAGGTACGATTTATCAAATCAGCCAGTTCTTTTTTCACCTCACTAAATTCGGGGTGCAAACGATTGCCATAAGTAGATTCAATAATTATATAATCCAAGTCGGGAATAAATTCTGGGTCTTTCAAAAATGGTAAATTTTGCCTTCCCAAATCTAAAATATATCCAAGCCGTTTTGGACGAACTGTATCCTCGGTAATTTCCAAGAGGATGAGAGAAGAACCTAAGACATGCCCTGCATCAAAAAATTCTACTTTTACTTCCTGACTCAGACTAAATACCTTATGATATCCAATGCCCATAAAAAGCCCCAAAGCTCTCTCTGCATCCTCAATAGTATATAGTGGACTGAGTAAAGGTTTTTTCTTTTTCTTCAATCTCTTATTCAAAAACTCAGTATCCTTCTCTTGAATATAGGCTGAATCTCTTAACATCGCATTAGATAGGTCGTAGGTAGCCAAGGTAGAATAAATGTGTTTCTTAAACCCCAACCTCGATAAAGTAGGGATATTACCGCTATGGTCGATATGCGCATGGGAGAGAACGACTGCCTCAAGTTTGGATAAATCCACTTTGGGATTTTCATTAAATAACCGTGCCTCTTGACGCTTACCCTGAAAAAGTCCGCAATCTAAAAGGAAATTATTTCCTTTAACCTCTATGAGGTGATGGGAACCGGTTACAGACTTTACTCCTCCCAAGAATTTTATCTTCATCTTAGATATTTTCTACTATCTACTCTAACCCTTTACTTTTGTATCTTTACATTAACATAATTAATGAAATAATCCTTCCTACATCCTTACCTTCTTTGCGATAAGAAAAGAATTCATGGTTTTGACAAAAAGTGCACATCCCGCAGTCAAAAATATTCTCATCCCTTACGCCTAAAGAACGCAACTGTTCTAAATTTGCTTCCTTGAGGTCTAAAAATAGCTCCTCTTTTCTACCTTGAATATGTTTAGGAAAATAGCTTTGTAAATCTTTATTCACTTTATAGCAACATACTCTTATACTCGGACCGAATGCTACAAGTAAATCAGAAGGCATTGTAGAAAAACGCCTCTGCATATTAGTGACAGTATTTTTTAGGACTTCTTCTTTAGTGCTTCGCCAACCTGCATGCACTATCCCAATAGCCTTCCGAACTGTATCGTATAGAAATATAGAAAGGCAATCCGCAGTAAGTACCCCCAGGGCTATTTCTCTCTCCTGAGTAATCAAAGCATCAGCAAAAAACTTCTTATTCCTATTATCCAAACTTACAAATTCTACTTTACCACCGTGTTCCTGTTCGGGCAAGACTAACCTGGTTCTTTCTATGCCCAATCTCTGATAGAGGTATCTGCGATGCTCTACCTGAGAAAAATCTATCAATCGATTTGAGAAAAAAGCACCTACGGGGTGGGATTTCCATCTTTTAAAGTAATAAAAAAAATCATCCTTTATTAGTTCCGAGGATACCAAGATATTCGCTTCTCTCATTCCTGGGTTGTCTGAGGGGGGAAAACATGAATAATATATTTGGGATTTATGGTCGGCTTACCATCCTTTACGAGATACCCACGGTTTCCCAGAAGAAGTCCTTCGGCATTCCGTTGTTTAAGCTCAATCCTTCTCTCTTGAATCTCCTTCAATTTCGCCTCTCTCAATGCTTTTCTCAACTCACTTAAAGAAGAAATCTTCCGCTCTAATTCTAATTTTTCTTCGTTTAAATTGTAGAGCTGGACTTCGAGATTCTTAGCCTTTTCCGTCAATGATAAATTTTCAGCCTTTAAATTCTCTTCCTCCTGTTTTATCTGAGAAAGTAAATTCTGAGTTTGTATTAACTTCCCGTTTATCTCATCAATCTGTTGCATTAACTTCTCTCTTTCATTAGCCATGTCTGAAACCTTTGCTTCAAATTCCTGCTCTTTTAAGTCCATCGCTTTCTTATACTCAACTATTTTATTCTCAAAATTAATTACTGCTTTTTGTAGGGCTGCGCGTTCTTTTAAGAGTGCGGAATAATGTATGCCTAATAAAACAATGACAAATAACCCGAGAACAAGCAGGATATAGAGAATAATTCCTTTTTTCATGCCAACCTCCTTTTTAAATATTCTAACAAAGTGATTATATCATTTTTTCTTTTCAGAAGAAAGTAAAATCTGTTTTTTAATCACGCGCGCGATATGGGGACCAACAATACGAGCGATATCTTTTTCTTCGACCTTTCGCAGAATAAAGATATTTTTAAAACCAGAGTTAAAAAGTCGGCGCGCCCGTTTGCGACCCACGTCTCGCAAACTGACCAGTTCCAATAACTCTTCACGAACACCATAGTGAAGTCTAATTCTTAATTTTCTAACATTGGGGATGTTTAATTTTAATATTTTTGATAATTCTTCCAAAGAATAAATAAGCCAATCTCCAACTTCACGTTTAGCATGAAATTCACCAGGAGTTAGTTTAAACTTATCCAAAATTTCCTCCTCATTATCCTCGTTTATCCAGGCGTCAAAAACAAGGGACAACTTTAAAGCAGAAAGGAATTCTTCATAGTTATCTTCCCAGATGGAAGGAGGTTTGTTTAAAAAAACGTCTTGCATCCTCATTAGAAATTCTCCCAGATTATAAAAATCTTCTTCGCGTAATGGAAGGGGTGGAGAAATCTCTTTGGCCAAAGAAATAATCAGAAGAATTGCCAAGTCAGAAATTTCTTCTTTGTGGACAAGTTTCGTTAAAGAATTAATAAAATCGTACCCTGTAAGTGGGTCTAAATAGAGTTGAGTTATCCTTTTACCCAGCTTTGTTGCTTTATAATGCCCCGATTTTTCAAAAATAAATCCCCAATCTTTAAGGTTTTCAATAACCGAACTAATCTTTTCCTTTATAAGACCGATATCCCGATATTGAAAGCCAAAAAAAGTCAGCTTAAAAAAATCATCCAAATCCTCAAAATTAACACAAAATTCAGAAGCAACGAGGGCAAGGATATGCATACGTAAAACTGATTCCTGTGCAAGTTTAGAATTAATCTCTTCCGGTTTTCCATAAATATACCTCTGAATTAATTCCTCCTTTTCTCTTTCGGAACGACTTATAAGAATTGCTTCTCCAAATTCATCATACTGAGGACGTCCTGCTCGCCCAATGAATTGCTTATATTCTAAAGTGGGGATGTATTCTGAACCCAACCCAGGATAATACCGTTTTACATCACGGACGACTACGCGAAAACAAGGAAGATTTACCCCTAATGCAAGCGTAGGAGTAGCCACTACTACCTTAATCCACCCCTGGCGAAATCCTTCCTCAACAATTTTTCTCTGTCGAGATAAGAGCCCGGCGTGGTGAAAAGAGGTACCTTCATCAACACATTTTGCCAACCTCCGACATTGATGGGTGGGTGTTTCTAAAACAGAAATTATCTCCTTACTTAAGTGACGAAGACGTTCTTTATCCTCTAGAGCAAGAAATTTCTGCGTTATTTTACCTAAGCGTTCAGCAAGGGATTCAGCATTTCTACGGTTTGCGACAAAGAAAAGTATCTGTTTTTTTATCTTTAAAGTCTGCTCGGTAATTGCCTCTTCCACAGAGAGCCTATCATTAAGAATGCATCCCTCTTTGTCCATAAAGTGAAGAAGGTGGTCAAATACTATTCCCTCGTATAACTTTACTGGCCGAAAATCGCTTTTTACCAATTCTGCATTAAGCCACATCCCCATCTCCTCTGCATTGCTCACTGTCGCAGAAAGAGCTAAAATCTTTGCCTGGGGAGAAAGCTTTCTTAACTGAGTAATCACTATTTCCAGAGTAGGTCCGCGTGAATAATCATTAATAAGGTGTATCTCATCTACAATTAATAGTTGCACCTGAGAAACCCACTCAACACCGTGCCTGATAAGAGAATCAAATTTTTCTGTAGTAACGACTATAAAATCATAATTTGCCAACCAAGACTCCGGAGAATCTATGTCACCGACCGATAAGGCAACTTTAAAATTAGAAAAGAGATGCTTATAATAAATGTATTTCTCATTTGCTAAAGCCACTAAGGGAACAATGTAAACAACTTTGCCTCTTTTCTCGTTAAGGGTTTTTATTGCCAAAAGAGTTGCATTTAAAGTCTTACCCGAAGCGGTAGGAAAGGCAAGTAAGAAATTTTTCTCTTGCCTAAGTAACCCGCGTTCAATTGCCTCTGACTGAGGAGGGTAGAGATAATTAATCTTTTCTTCCTTAAATCTATCTATGAAATATTCGGAAATACCAAATTTTACCAGCTGTTCAATCTTCATCTTCTTTTTTCTTTTAAAGGAAGGAATTTCCCGTTTAATGTAACAAAATTTTGAGTGCGTCTCAATAGAGGAACCAATTTTTTAAGGTCTTCTAAATTTGCAATCTTTTTAATCCTGCGGAATTTTATAATTTTCTCTGCCGAACATCTCCCAATGCCCGGAACACGCAAAAGTTCTTCAAAACTTGCTCTATTTATCTCTACGGGAAATCTTTCAGGATGTTTTTCTGCCCAGGCAAATTTTGGGTCTATATTTGGCAAAAGATTACCCTGCTCATCAAACACAAGTTCTTCCTTCTTAAAACCATATTTCCTCAAAAGAAAATCTGCCTGATAAATACGATATTCGCGGAGGTCAGAACAATGGGGATGGTATTCCAAAGGAGTACCTTTTACAGGGGCAAAACCGCTGTAGTAAATGCGCTTTATTTTATACCTATTATAAATTTCATCAGCAAAGAAAATGATTTCTTTATCCGTCTCACTACCGCTTCCGATAATTAACTGGGTAGTGATTCCTGATTTTAAAGGATAAAACTTTACTGCTTCTACCATATTTTCTAAGGTGGGGATAAGAATCTTATGCATATTTTTTTCTTTGGCAATTTTATTAAGATAAACATCACCCGGCGCCTCGAGGTTAAGCGAAATCCTATTACTTAATTTTGCTGCTTCAAAAATGAGTTTTTTGTCTACGCCGGGAAGAATTTTAAAATGAATGTATCCTTGATAACCATAAGTTTTCCTTAAAATCTTTATTGTCTCAAGCATCTTCCCCTGAGTATTATCTGCATCATTTTCTAAGGCAGATGAAAGAAAAAGTCCTTGAATCTTTTTCTGGCGATAGTATTCGATAAATATTTTTGCCAACTCTTGAGGCGTAAAGGAGAATCTTGCAAAGTCTCTATCTCTTCTATTAGCGCAGTAGAAACAATTATTTCTACAGCTATTAGTCTGTAAAATTTTAAAAAGATTAACACAAAAACCACCTTCTCCTACTGCCTGGTAGATGAACCTGTCGTGCCATCTATGTCCAAAATTTCTTGGTAATCCGCAAGATTCAAAACGTGCTTCTTGCCCCAGTATTTTCAACTTCTTTTCAGTATCAAGAGCAAACATCTAAATTCTTCCCTAAATATAGTTTTTATAACATTATCCTCTGCGCCAAAAATTTATGCAAAAACAATTAATTAACTCTGAACGTAGCCTGTAAATTCCAAACTGCGTCTTTAAAATAATCTCCGAGAGTTTCAATCATATGTTTTTTTTCAAAAAATTAATTATTTTTTGGGAATATACTTCCGGATATAAACCATAACCCTCACCGTGGTCTGCTTGAGGAATAATCCAAATTTCTTTGGGTGCATGTGCTCTTTCAAAGAGCGTGTAAGCGTTTTGGGGAGGAATTTGTTTATCCTTTTCTCCGTTGATAATAAAAACTGGGCGAGGAGAAATGTGGGTAATTACTTTTTGAGGAGAAACATCTTGAGGGTCAATTCCAAAGCGCAAAAAATATGCTATTCTTAAGAAGATGTTAAAGGGGATTTTAGGCAAAGAATAAAAAACTTTTGCAAAATAAAGCATCGAGGAATATAGTTCTTTATAAGCACCTTCAGAAACTACTATCTTAATCCGCTCATCTTTGGACGCCACCATAATCGCCACCGCTCCACCTAAGGATAAACCAAAAACACCAATGTTTTTATGCTCAAACCTTTGATAAAGATAGTCCATTGCCCCTTCTAAATCCTTCTGCTCAAAATAACCTAAAGAACAAACCTTACCTTGGCTTTCTCCGTGTCCGCGAAAATCAAACAGAAATATATTAAAGCCCGCATCATAAATAAATTTAGCAATACTTAAGAGCTCTGATTTGTTTGTCCCTAAACCGTGACATAAGATTATTGTGGATGAATCTTTATTGTTTAAAATTAGCCATCCTTTAAGCATTATTTTATCTTTACTATAAAAATTAATCTCTTCAAAAGGCATTCCATACTCGGAAGGTAAAGTATTATCATGCCAACGGGAAAGAAGAGTATTGCGGATAAGGAGTGAGAAAGTAAAAGCAAAAATACCCACGCTTATAATAAAAAAATACTTCAAAAAAATAAAAATTTTAATCACCATATGCCTAATAAAAATAGATAATAACCTTTTCTCCTTTTCCTGCCATCAATTTTTTAGCAGCATTCCCCAAATTTATAGAAATCTCCAATAAATTCCTGCTTCCCCAGATGGCAAGAAGTCTTCTCTTATTCGATTCCGCATAAGCATTATTTATCTTATGAATTTTCCTTCCCTTGATTGCAATAGAAAAAGAGGCTTGAACCTTGTTTCTCAATGATTCTTTCTCTATGTTGGTAACCAAATTACCAAAATGGTCAATATGAATAACTTTTCCAATCATACAATCTTTTCTCATTATGGGCGTTGGTAATTTAATCCTTCTTATGTTTTTAATCTTAGGTCCGAATTTTTCTAAAGCCACTCCTTTGGAAAGATATCCCGCCACTGGTGCCATAATGTCCCGACCATGAAAGGTAGAACTGATTTCTTTCAGGAAAAACTTCTTATTTCTTATTTCGACTATCTGCTCCACTTTTTCTCTTTCTAAAACCTTGGTTAAGATGCCATTATCCGGACAAACGAAGAAATAGTCTTTTGTTTTCACAATAATCGTCCGTCTTTCTGTCCCTACTTCCGGATCAACTACGCAAAGAAAAATTGTCTTTCTGGGAAAAAATTTATAAGCGTTCCCTAAAAGGAAGGAGGCCCAGATTAAATCCTGAGGAGGAATTTCGTGAGAAAGGTCAATAATTTGAGCTTGTGGATTTACCTCTAAAATCACTCCCTTAACCAATCCCACATATTCATCTCTATTACCAAAATCAGTAATTAGCGCAATAAATGCCATTTTTTATACTATACCACAATTACCAAAAAGTTTAAAGTCATCTTGTCACTACCTCTATTTTATGCTATATATTTCATAGAAAAATGAATAAAAAAAGTTTTAAAACAATGCTGGTAATAATAATCTTTTTGACATTTATCCTCAATCAAATATACATACCACTATCTTCTGAATCACTCAACACAAGAAGAATCTTAACCCCCAAAGATGCTACCATTAAAGAACCTTGGGCAGATTTATTAACAAAGATACTTGGAGAGATATCTGGTCTTAGTAATTTTCGAATTGAACCAAGTTTAGTCGCAGAAACTTTTGAAGCGCTTAGACAACTCCGTATCTCCCCTAGTGAGCCTGCTTTTAGAAAATTAGCAAGACATTTTCTGTTTCAAACAGGGAGGATAACCCCCGAAGAATACCAGATAAATCATTTAACCTTCTTAATATATGAAGCATTACAGAAATATGAATTTAAAGAATGCACCAACCAAAATGGCACAATGGTAATAACCTATCAGCAGAGAGAAATGCCCCAATTTGCCACGGAAGCAATCGAGCCATCCTATTTTGAATGGGAAAATGAATTGTTGACTCAACAAAGGGATAACCCTACTTCTCTTGAGGTATACAAGGAATTAGAAAAGTTATACAAAGAAATGATTGAAAAGTATCCTTACAATATAAGGCTGTGGTGGCAATTGAGCTGGGTTTATGGATGCTTAGGCGAAAGTCAAGAAAGGAGAATCCATTTCATTGAAGGCGCAAAACAAGATATTATTCCCATTCCTGCTCATACTTCTTTATATAAAATTGCTCAAAATGTAACGCCTTCGGTCAGAGAACGGGCAATTGTAAATTGGCGAGATTATTCAAGAAATGATTATCTATTCTTAGAAGAACATGCCTTAAAATATTACCTCTTATTCCCCGAAATATTTATGCCTGAAGAAAAACCCTTAACTGTGAAAACAGAAGAATTTGCTCAAGCAGTTAAAAAATATGATGAACGGGCAAGAGAAATTTTAAGAGCAGGAAGTGGCATAGAAATCTATGCTTTTGTGCGC
Organism: Candidatus Omnitrophota bacterium; assembly: GCA_023819145.1. Lineage (NCBI taxonomy): Bacteria > Pseudomonadati > Candidatus Omnitrophota > Candidatus Omnitrophota bacterium. The sequence goes on along the minus strand of JAMWCW010000005.1, from coordinate 68,302 downwards.
AAAAATATTGGCTTTGGTGAAGAACCGCTAAGATATTTAGCCTATAACCCTGAAACCCTTGAAGTCGTAGGATTCCGTATAATGCAAGATGAAAGAGGAACTTATAAAATTGCTCTTGACACTTTCTATAAAGCCTCCAAAGGAATGCTTGAAGACCTGAGAAAAGCGCGCTTAATTACTCTCCTAATAAATACCCAAGGCGAAATCGCTGTGGCAAAGGATGACCATCTGGATGATGCGTATAGATTAGCGAGAGTAGAAGAACAAAGAACAGAATTCGAACTTTTTGGACTTTCAGATTCTATGTATCAACCTGCACTGGAGAAAATTGAAGAAAAAATCCTGCGTTACCCAAATAAAGTTGCAATAATTCGCATTGGCGGAGTTTCCGCTGCCGGCAAATCTCCCGGTGCAGAAATAGTTGAAAAATATCTCCTCGCCCGGGGAAGAACAAATGTATGGAAAATCAATATGGACAACTATTTTGTAGATCGCGAAGACACCCCGAGTATTGTTGATGAAAATGGCAAGGAAATAGCCAAAGATTTTGAACATCCCCGTGCAGTTAACATCGCAAAATTCCAAGAAGATTTGGCACGTTTACTTGCTGGAGAAACTGTAGAAATTCCTATTTTTGATTTTAAAAGCGGAAGAAGCATCCCTCATTCAGGGATAAAGATAACACTTAATCCGGGGGATATTCTCATAATCGAAGGGATACATGCTCTAAATCCTTTGATTTTTACAGATGAGAAAGGAAATCCCATTATTGAAGAAAGCATATTCCCCACCGTAAAGGTGGCGATAGATGCTTCCCCCTACATCAGGCTACCACGACGAGTCGCCAGAGATATGCAAACTCGCTCGCCCACTCCCTGGGGAACAATGCGTTCAATTGAACAATGGAAATATGTACGGATGGGTGAGGATAAATATCTCTATCCTACTTTTGAAAATGCCGATGTAGTCATTAACACCGATATCCCTCTTGAGCAATTTCGAGAATCAATTGCTTACGAAATGTTTCGTCAAGCATTAACCTCAGCTTATCAAACTTTAAAAAAATCACCAGAAAGTTTTCCTGGTCTGCGAGAAGAAATTGAAGAATACTTTCTGCTATACTTTGGAGAAATTCCCTAAATTACTTCTAACTATACCTTCTTCACCCCATCAGTGGTCGTATAAAAATTTGCTCCCAAATGGTGAAGGGTTTTAATATGCTCAATATCTAAAACTTCCTTAAACAAACCTTCTTTTATCTGAGCGCAAAGGACTTCTCCTAAAATTATAGAATGGTCCCCTCTAGAATAGATATCCACAACCCTGCATTCCAAATGGGCAAAACATTCCTTTATTAACGGTGGAGCAACCTTTTCTGCTTTAAGAGGAGTAAGCCCAAATTCCTTAAATTTATCTATCTCCCTACCAGAAACTGTCCCACATCTATGAACTTTTTCTATTAAACCTTCATCGGGAACATTAATTACAAATTCCTTAGATTCCTTAATTAGTCCGTGGGAGAAGTGATTTTGATGAATACAGATAGCCACTAACGGAGGATTGTGGGAAACAGGAGTAGTCCAAGCTAAGGTAACAATATTTGTTTTATCTTTATATTTTGAAGTAACCAAAACTACTGGTCCATGGTTAATTAGGCGATTCGCCCGTTTCAGAGGAATCTCTACCTTTTTAAATTTTGAATCATTATTTTGCATTCTGATATTTGCCTCCTTGCATTACTTCTTATATCCTATGGGCATTATTGCCAAAGGTTCCAAATTCCTAGGAATCTCCAAAACTTTTTTTACCACTGCATCCGAGAAAGCTCCGACGATTACTGTTCCTAAGTCCAACTCCTCCGCTACTAAATGTAAATTTTGAGTAATGTTCCCTGCTTCCAGATGCACATATTGAACACCTCTCTTTCCATAGTGAGCAGTGGTTCTCTCATATTCAGCTAAAACAACCACAGAAATAGGTGCCTCAGCAATAAAACTTTGTCCCAAACATGCATTTGCAAGATTTTTCCGCACATCGCTTCCTAAAATTTTCTCTATGCTGTGTTCTTGCCAGAGATATAAATAAATTCCCTCAGCAAGTCCTTCGACTCCATTCTCCCCTACCACCAAATAAAGCTCTAAAGGATAAGTGGCTCCTGCCGAGGGATAAACCCTTGTTGCTCCCGTTACTGCATCTACTTTCTTCCCTCCTCCTGACCAAAGAATCTGGGAGACATCTTCCAATTTTAAAGCTCGTGAATCAAAACTTCGCCAAGATTTCCTTTTATTTAAATTCTCCGACAAACTCATCCCTCCCCCAATTCTTGGTCTGGGCAGTTTTATTTTCATTTGTGAATTCACCTCCTTTACAAAACAGAAGGCAGTAATCAAAAAGTAAAGAAATAAGAGAATTTTTACTCTTAATATTTGATTTTTTATATTTGATATTTTATTGCTCATCTCTTGAACATCCTCTGTAACTCCTCCCAGTTTAATCTTATCATTGTTGGTCTTCCGTGGGGACAGGTCCAAGGAAATTTTGTGCTTTTTAAATCCTGTATCAAACGAGAAATCTGCAACTCTCCCAAAACATCTCCTCTTCTAACTGCGGAGTGACAGGCAATTAAACTCAGCAATTTCTCTTTCTCAAGCTTCATAATTTTAGACTCGTCCTTATAAATTTCGGAGATGATTTCTAAAATCAGCTCTCGTGGGGAACGGGAAATAATTGTAGGAATTTTTCTAACCTGAAAACTATTCCTTCCGAATTCTTCAATTTCAAAACCAATTTCTTTAAATTTATCCAGATTTTCTTTCAAAATCTCTGCTTCCCGCACTGCTAAGTCAATTATCTCGGGAATTAAAAGGTTTTGCGTCTCTATGGGCTTTTCCTTTTCTGACAAAATACCAAAAATAATCCTTTCGCTGGCAGCGTGTTGGTCAATGATTAAAATTCCCTCATCATCGGAAATAACTATATAAAGATTGGCAATCTGTAAAAAGGGTAACTTATGGATAAAAGGAGTATCGGAACTAACTAAATTTATCTCGCGTGGAGAAAAACTTTCTTTTACTAAGGGAGGAATTATTTCTTCAGCCTTATCTTGAAATGAAGAGTAGAATTTTTCTTTAAGCTCAAGGATTAGAGAACTATTGGTAAGTGCCTCTTTTATTGCCTTAACCAGTGAATCATGGATTATCCCTTCATTTTGAAAACGGACTTCTCTTTTAGTAGGATGAACATTGACATCTAATAACTTTGGTGCTATTTCTAAGAAAATTATAGCCACCGGAAAACGTTCCTTAGGAAGCAATTCCTGATAGACGCTGGATAACGCATGAGAAAAAGATTTATTCGTCACCGCCCTTCTATTCACAAAAAGAAATTGTCCATAACGGTCAAACCGAAAAAATTCTGGTTTACTCACAAAACCAGTAATTTCTAACTCCTTATCCTTAAATTCTACTTCCAAGAGACTGTCTGCTAATTCTTTACCCAAAACTTCTTTTATCCTCTCTTTTAAACTCTCTTGAGGCAAAAAATTAAACAGTTCTTTTTCTTGATGGATTAAACGAAAATTAACCTCCGGATAAGCCAAAGCAAACTGTTCTAAGATATGAATGATATGTGCTAATTCGGTAGCAGATGATTTTAAGAATTTTTTACGGGCAGGGGTGTTATAAAAAAGGTTCCTTACTGCTATGCTCGTCCCCCTTCTAACACTTACTTCTCTTTTGGCCTTAATCTCTCCACCCTCAATCTCTAATTCTATCCCTAAATCTTCTTCTTCATTTTTTGTAACTACGCGCATTAAGGAAACGCTGGCAATGGAAGAAAGGGCTTCCCCCCGAAAGCCAAGAGTAAAGATTCTTTCCAAATCCTCAATGGAGGAAATTTTACTGGTAGCGTGAGACTTTGTGCAGAGTAAAGCATCTTGGCGACTCATTCCTATCCCATTATCCGTAACTCTAATGAACTTTTTTCCTGCCTCTTTTATTTCTACCTCAATGAGGCTTGCTTCTGCATCTAAAGAATTTTCTACCAGTTCTTTCACAACTGATGCCGGCCTTTCTACCACTTCTCCGGCAGCAATTTTATTGACAACTTCTTGAGGAAGAATAACTATTTTTTTATGCATATAATAAATTTAGACCTTTGATGTGTCGTTTTGATATTTGTTCTTTTGATTTTCAATTCTTCTCTGCAAATCTTTAAGCTTTAACATTGCCTCTAAGGGGGTAATTTTATCTAAGTCGATTTGCTTTAACTCATCGATTAAAGAGGGTGAAAGATTGCCAAATAAATCAAGTTGTTTCTCCTTTAATTTCTCAATTTCTGATTTTGCTAACTTAGGAAGGCTATCTTTCCCAAGGGAATTTATCTCTAAGTTGCTTAAAATCTCTTTAGCTCTTCTAATTACTTCCTGAGGGACCCCTGCTAAACGTGCCACATGAATCCCAAAACTTTTATCACAACCTCCTTCCACCAACTTGTATAAAAAGATAACCTCATCCTCCCACTCCTTAACAGAAATATTATAATTTTTGACTCCTTTTAATGTTAAGGAAAGCTCAGTCAATTCATGATAGTGCGTTGCAAAAAGGGTTCGCGCTTTTAAATAATTATGGATAAATTCGCATATTGCCCAGGCGATAGAAAGGCCGTCCAAAGTAGATGTTCCCCGACCTACTTCATCCAAGATAACTAAACTTCTGTCCGTAGCATTGTTTAAAATATTCGCGGTTTCTATCATTTCCAGCATAAACGTACTTAATCCTTTGGCTAAAACATCATGTGCTCCGATGCGGGTAAATATTCGGTCTACGACTCCAATTTTTGCTTTCTTTGCCGGAACAAAAAACCCTATCTGTGCCAGTAGAACAATTAAAGCAACCTGACGAATGTAAGTAGACTTTCCCGCCATATTCGGACCGGTAATGATCAAAAACCGATTATCTTCGCTATCCAACAAAGTATCATTGGGAACAAACTTATTCGTCCCCAGATTTATCTCAATTACGGGATGTCTTCCTTCTTCAATGTATATTTCATAACCATCGTTAACCTCAGGCCGATTATAATGATTCCGTAAAGCAACCTCTGCCAGAGAAGAAAAACAGTCTAAGAGAGAAATATTCCTCGCGGCCTCTTGAATCTTGGGGACAAATTGAGAAAGCTTGTCCAGAATATCCGTAAAAATTCTGTATTCCAGAATATCTATTTCTTCTTCGGCATTTAAAATTTTTGCCTCATACTCTTTCAATTCGGGAGTAATAAAACGTTCACAATTAACCAAGGTTTGTTTGCGGATATAATCGGAAGGGACAAATTTAAGATTGGGCTTAGTTACTTCAATATAATAACCAAAGACCTTATTAAACCCTACCTTCAAAGAGTTAATTCCTGTGCGTTGGATTTCTCTCTTTTGCAGGTCTGCAATCCAAGATTTTCCTCCCCTTAATACTTCTCGCAACTCGTCGAGTTCTTTATTAAAACCACCTTTGATTATCCCGCCCTCCCTCAAAGAGTGTGGTGGCTCATCTACAATCGCTCTTTCAATTAAATTAATCACCTCCTCTATACAATCCAGTCTCTCTTGAATCTCTTTTAAAATAGAAGAGTTTACTTGACTTATTTCTCTCTTTATCTCTTTTACCACTTTTAGGGAATTGGCTAAAGAAACCAAATCTTTTGGAGAAGTAATTTTCAAACTGATACGCGAGGCAAAACGTTCTAAATCCTGAATATGCTCTAATTTTTCCCTTAAGCTATGGCGCAAAGAACTATTTTTACAAAATTCATCCACCGCATCGAGACGCCTATTTATGACTTTGGTATCTTTTAGAGGCTGAAGGAGCCATTGGGAAAGAAGTCGTTTTCCCATGGGCGTTAAAGTCCTGTCCAAAATATAAAATAAAGTATTTTCTTTTGCTCCTTCAGAAAGGTTTTTAACCAGTTCCAAATTTCTCTGCGTAGCATAGTCTAAAAGCATGTAATCGGAGATTGAATAGAAACTTAAACGATTTATATGGCGGGGAGAGGACTTTTGGGTTTCTTCCAAATATTTGATAAGCGCCCCTGCACAACCAATGGCTACTTCTAAACCATCGCAACCAAAACCTAAAAGACTCTCGACATTAAAATGGCGAATAAGAAAATTATATGCGGTTTCATAAGAAAAAAGCCAATCTTCATAATAAGTAATTGACTTAGGCAAAACCGATAAAAAACTTTTCTGAAAGGATTCATCTCCCTTGAAAGCGTGGGGAACAAGCACTTCTTTGGGCTCAAGCCGAAAAATCTCGGCCAAGAATCTTTCTATGGCGTCAACTTCAGTAATTCTAAATTCTCCGGTAGAAATGTCGGCAATTGCTAAACCAAAGAGATTTTCTTTTTTATTCAAGGCGACAATATAATTATTAAAGCTACTCCTTAAAAGGTTATCGGTAGTCAAAGTACCGGGAGTAACAACTCGTACCACTTCTCTCTTTACAATTCCTTTGGCTAATTTTGGGTCTTCAACCTGTTCTACAATCACCGCTTTAAAGCCTTCATTTAAAAGGCGGGAAAGATAATTATCTACCGCATGGTAAGGAACTCCGCACATCGGAACACGCCGATTTTTTCCTGCTTCACGAGAAGTTAGGGTAATGTTTAAAACCCTTGAGGCGATTTTCGCATCTTCAAAAAACATTTCATAGAAATCGCCCAAGCGAAAGAGAAGAATGGAATCGGGATAATCCTTTTTTATCTCCAGATACTGATTAATCATCGGGGTAAAATTTTCAGACATGGCTTTAAAAATGTGGGGGTTTAATTATTAAATATTTTATTGTAGCAGAATTGAGTTAAAGATGGCAAGGAAAAGATAAAAAAGGGTTGAGAATTTATTTTTCTCTAAACTAAAAAATGACTTTTTATTTTGATTTCTTAGTAAAATGATTATTTTATAAAATCGAAGATGGCTATCAAATCCTATAAATACTTAACGTCTATCTGCCATCAATCGTCTTAATTCGTCCTCATTGTATTGAAGCCTATAGTCGTACATGGATCTTACATTTCTATACCACTCTTCCCCCTCCGCATATCCTCCTATAAATTTCGAACCCGCGTTTCCCCGCCAAACCCAATGTAACCAATCACCTGGTTTACCATTATCTATCCAAGCTTTGATTAACTGCCTCAAAAGATTACCTGCTTTGGCTAAATCTCTTATAAAATCATCGTCCGGCAGGCTATTATTAGTATCAAATGAACCAGTTCCTTCTGCTCCGAGGATCGCTAATAGAATAAAAGGATCAATTTTAAACCCAAGGTCTCCTATTTTATCTTCTTCTCCAAAAGGATAGCTACCCTTTTTATAAATAGCTGTCTTCTGTGCCTCTTCCCAAATTAACTCAAGTTTTCTATCAGTAAGACCCCGACCATTTGCCCAAAAAGCTCGAACCGAAGCAGCTTCTAGATAGAGTTTTGGTAACTCAGAAACTTTTGGGGGGCGTCTCATCCCTCTTTCTTCAAAGGTATGAGGCATATCAGGATTATGGGATAAATTACTTATGGTTGTTTTACTTTGTTCAAATGTCCGAGGAACCCAAATAACCTTGTCCCAGTCTTTATTAACATTACACCAATCCTCTTCACCATTAACTCTTCGTATTTTTACATAATAGTCACCCCAAATCCACGGCCACGGGTGGGCTAATTTCCAACGGATATCCATATCTCCGTAAGGCTTATATTCCGGTAAAACCTCTACTGTTTCTCCTTCATATGGACCTCTGTATGGTTTTATGTATACTCTACCCGGATAAGTTTCTGCTAGATTAGTTAAATATTTTGCTGTAAATTCCTCACCCATACCTGAAACAATTTTATATCCTATATATTGGTTTATCGGACTCACAGGCACAATATCTAAGAAACTTGGTCCAAATGGCCAATCTTGGGCTAATACGGGATTGGTTATTATCGCTAATAAAATAACAACTATAAGCCAGCTTAGGCTTTTAGGTTCTCGCAATTTCCTAACAACTTTTTTAAACTCTTTAATCATTGGACAAAAAAATAAATATATTTATACCTTATTTAAGTCGTTTTCCTTTTTCTTTTTATATAAATTATACCACATATTTCTCTTTTTGTCAAGGTGTGCTTCTATTTTATTCTTTAGCAAGAATTGTGCCAGAAATTTAGAGAAATAAACAGGTTTTGTCTAAGATTTAACTCCAGTAATTACAGATACTTATGCTATAGAGGTGCTAAAAGACACAATTAAGGAGAGAGATGCGCGTTCCCGAAGAGTAAAATTATTTTACATATCAGTTTCTTTAGAGACGGAAGGTGTGTAAGTTACTACTAATAAAGATATTAGACAAGATATTCCTTGAGCAATTTCCGTTTCCGATTAGAAACAAAAGTTTACTTGTAGGAACCACTTGAATTAAACCTGTTTTAGCACTTTACTTTATCAACCCTTCTCTCACTAATACAACTTCAGGAGACAAATTTATCGCCATCAATTGAAGTCTAAGGGGATCAACAAAAGGAGTTCCTACCAGATCATAAATCTCGCCTGTGTTAGTATCCATGATAATTGAACGTGATTCAAAACCCAAGATATCTTTTTCTACAATCTGTATCCCTCCAATTGATTCTAATGCTTTATAAATCTGGTAGATCAATTCCTCAGAAGAACCTGTATTTCCACCGATTATTCTTGCTTCCAGTCTTTCAATATTTGCTCCGTTTATTTTCATATGGTATATTACCTTTCCCAGTGCTCCTCTGATATCTGAAATTGCATCAAAATGAATTAATGTACCAATTTTTGTGTTGGGATCGTATAATGTAACAATAACACAAGGCCCAGCTCCAAAAGTAAGTAAATAGGGCTGGTTAGTCTCAGCACTAGTAATTCCTGCTTCTCTTTGTAACACTGTAACATAACTTCCGTTAGGGGGGAGAAACATTGGTAAACGAATACGATCCTTCTGGGGAACTATTTCTGCAAGCTCAGCGTTATGTCTTTGCAGCGCATCCTCCCATAGTTGGACTCGGGTTAACATTTCAGGAGTTACTTTTGGTAAATCTAAAACTTTCCAAATCCAGTCACGTAGTGGCATATCAGGATCAGAATCTAATTTTACAGCTACTATACCTCTTGGCTTAAATGCTAAAACCTCTATTATCTTCAAAGTATTAGCATCTACTACTAAGGTAACCATAGAAGTTTCCATTATAGGAGGTCGAATATATATATAGATATAGCTTTTTCCACTAAAACTGGATTTATAATATTCCATTACTAAAGTATTACTTTCGTGAATAATAGCTCGATTGTTAGACAAGACAAGGCCATTTATTAAATCAGCAACAGAAATTTGTTCTTCGGGTTTCAGACTAACGCTTTTTTGTTGCCATTCTCTATCCGAATCTTTTGGTTGTTGTAGTTGTTGTAGTAGAGCAAAAAGAGTATCCAATCCTTGCCTACCATTATTATCGGAAGATAAAATTGGCTCTATATCTCTAGGATTTTCTTTCTCTTTCTTTTTTTTCAGGATGGATGTTTCTTGAGCTAAACTACGAGCTTCTAACATCGCTAATACTACTACCGCCAAGAACCCTAAATATAAAATATTTCCTCTCATCTCTTCCTCCTTTATTTATTAATTAAATTTTAAATATCCTCTCTTCCTGGCCGTGCCAAATAAAATTTATAATAAAAACCACCCTTACTCTTACTATTGTTATTCCGATTGTTTTCCTTATTATCAAACTTTTAAAATCTTTTAGTTAATTCGCGAAGAATAACTTTTATACACACTATTTTATTTTTATTTTCTAGAAAGACCTCAGAGCCTTTACAAAATATGAAGTATCAGAAAATATCTTTTTATATCTTCCCACCAAAAATTGTATATAGGGATTATTGCTTGCCCACTCTATAGCAACTTCTTCAGTAGGGAAAACATCGCTTTTAAAAAGAGCTTTCAACAATTGTAGCCAATTATCACTAGAAGCAAATCCAACACCACTATAACTACTTCTCATTACTAAAAGATCGTTATTAATATAAGGAGAATCTAAAAGATCTTTGAATATTTTAGGATTTTTAATTAAGACGGAAAATACTTCGCTATTTATTTCCATATATCTCCCATTTTTCTCTAATCTCATACTGTTTGCAATTGCCATTAATATTCTTTCCTTAAACTTTTCTCCAAGAGTAAAATAGGCAGAGACTAATAAGTCGTTACGGCAAAAATGATACCAGAATAAGTCAACGTACTCATCTAATTTGAATCTCAAAGATTCCAAACTTCTTAAATAATAATCTGTAGCATTTTCTAAGTAATATTGTCTTTCTTCTTCAGTCTCTGCTAAGGTCCAGAGATTATTATATATTTGAGCTATATTAAAATATACTGCCGAGTTCGTAAAGAAAATCTTTCCCTTACTTGCCTCCAATATTACTTTAGCACTTTTTGCTATCTGTAATGATTTTTCTAAGGTTTCCTTATTTTTTGAACAAACGGAAAAATAACAACGAGCTAAATTTTTGTAAGCAGTTGCAAGCATAATCCCATAAATCTTCCCCATTAAGTCTAGGTTTGTATCATTTGAGAAATATTCTTCGAGTTTTTGCTGTTCTTCTTCAGAACCTATGTTACCAATATCTAAGCCCAATCCACGCTTAAGCCAAGCAATCGCATATTGATAGCAATCTTCTGCATCCATATCTCTTCTATATTCTTCTGCAAAAGCTCCTTTCAAAATCCAGACCAAGGCTGTTTCAATATAGGGAGGAATAGATGGTGAGGATTCTGTCCTAAATTTACTTGAAATATATCTATCCATACTCCCTAACATATCAATATCATGTAAATCTATGTTTCTCCAAGCTTCGTTAAAAACTTCACAAGCCTCCTTATCATTTGCAGTGTTTTCTGCAACTACCTTTAATATGTGCACAAGTGCCACAACCTCATTGACTGTGTCAATCATTAAGCTCATTGACAGAGGCAATACCCGAGACAAAACAGGTAGTAAGGATATACATCTCTCAGAATTTTCTTGTGAATATATTATTTCATAAAAAATTGGCAAAATTTCAGTATAAAATCCTATATTTTCAACACCATATCCACCTATAGTCAAATAAGTTCGTTTCCAATAAAAAATCCTCTCATTTTCGGAAACTGAGGGTTCTGGTAAATGTGTAGTATCCTGAGAAGAAGTTGGTACCATCAACGGTAATTCAGGGGGATCGTTTCCCAAGAGAGGAATTTGACCTAATTTTCCTCCAAGAGGAGGAAAATAAGCATCTGTTATTCTAATCAAAGTTAAGCTACTTAAATTCGCCAACCCTGCTAGTAAAATTGTAACCATTAATAACTTCTTCATCTTACACCTTCTTTTTGGTTAAACTTGTTTCTCTGCACATCTATCTCCTTCGCCGGGATAACCGTATAATACCCCGGCTACCTTGCACCGGAATTACTTTAGGCCGGCTCCCTTTTTAAAACTTCCAAACTAATTATAGCATACTTTTCCTAAATTGTCAAGGGGGAATTATTTTTTTCTTTATAAAAGTTTTTTGTTGACATTGCCCCTTATTTAGTGTGTGAAATCTGCGAGGCTATATAATCATATATTAGATATGTGGTGGTTTCCAATGGGGAAAAGAAGTTATTAAGTGAACATCTAAAAAATTACAAAGTGTGTGCTTTCCTGAGATAGGAATAAACTTTATCCTCGGTTCGGATTACTACGGTGAGGCCAAGAAAGGGTTTCTTACTCAGGACGGCTGGAATAGGAAACAGGGTGAGATACCGCTTGCTTAAAAGTGTATACTTTTGGTTCAGGGTGTAAACTTTTGAGAGGGTATCTTACTTAAGACTCTGAAGATAAATTACTTAAGTAAGGTTAGCTACAGCTTATAGGGGATTAAACTTAAAGATTATCCTCAAAACAAAAGGCGGAGAAGAATTTTCTCCGCCTTTTATACTTACTCCGAATCGCCCTTTTACCAGGTTATCCCAAACTGGGCATAACCGTCGGAAGTCCCCTCTAGAAAGGCAGTTTCGGCTACTTCACCTATAACGCGTTTAATTTCCCCGTCTATCTTATAACGGCGCATAACAACAAAGACATCCACTAAATTTACTAATACACTGGGCACATTCATCGGCTCGCTTTCAAGCCGTATTACCGTTTCTCTAGGCGTGGAAGCATGCAATGTCCCCATGCAATACTTGCCAATATTCATCGCTGTCATTAAATCCTGTGCCTCCTTGCCTCGCACCTCTCCGACAATTACTCTATCAGGGCGCATACGTAATGTATCTTCTATAACTATAATTCTTTCTTTAGCAGGAATAAAACTAAAAAGCGCATTAAGAAGCGTGGTCTTGCCTGACCCGGGCCCTCCGGCAATAATTATATTTGCCGGTTTAACATTTAGCCCCTCCACATACAGCCAAAGCTGCGCTGCTAGATTTAAACTTAAAGTCTCACTTTTGATTAATTCTATGATGCTCAGCGGTTTTTCTTTAGCACGGGTAATAGTGATCTGCGGCCCAAAAGGAGAATACGCAATATTGCCCTCCCCTTTATCTCCGCCAATTACACGTTATTTATCTTGCCAATATGCTTTCTTCCGGAAAAGATAACCAGTTTTTTAATAAATAATTCTAATTCTTCACGCGAAGAAAATTTTTTATCCGTAGCAATCATATCCTGCCGCGTCTTATGCACCTATATAGGAGACAGGTAATTTATCATTATATCTTCCACTTCCGGATCGCGTAAAAATTCCTCGATTATTCCGTAGGACATAAATTCGTTAAAAAATTTCTCTAATTCCAATCCTCCCGTTCTCTTCATAAACGCCTGACAAGAGGAAGAATTATAAACTTCCATAAAAACTTGAAAAATAACGTCGCGCTTATTCGTAAGGTCCTGCAGCAAAAAACCTTTCCCGCTAATTTATCTAAAATTTCATTCTCTATAGCAATCCTTCCTCTATCCATCTTTATTCTCCTTATGAAACTTGCTTAACAGAAAAATTCTAGAACTTTTCTACAACTAATAAACCAATCCGCACGGCATAAGAAATCGTGGTAAAAATTATAATCCAAGCGCTTAAACAAAACCCATTATATCAAAAATTGGCAAAAAAAATAGAAGAATTGCCTTTGTGCTGGAACATCGCCTAAGGCAATAGCAAGGACCTTTAAGATAAGCGAGGAAACGGCGACGAACGCCTATAAATACAGCGCACAAAATCCTAAGCTAACGGTAGATTAGATCTTCCTTAAGAAAGTTATTTACAGAAGTTCTGGCTTCGGTTGACATTATCTTTTTCTTATCCGCGGCCTCTTTCTTCCTAAGGCGTATCTTTTATTTTGGTTGACAGGGCTTTTTCGATCTTGGCAATCAAATCCTTCTTTTCTATCGGCTTTGTCAGATAGCCCACCGCACCCTTTTTATAGGCAGCCAGTTTATCAGCGTCTTTATCTAAAGCAGAAAGAACAATGATCGGAATCTTTTGACCCAAGGGGTCGTTATTTAACATCTCACATGCCTCAATGCCGCCGATTCCCGGCATAATTAAATCCATAAGAATTAAATCCGGTTTAAAGATATGCACATTTTCGATTAGATTCTTGGCGCTTGTCAGGGTCATGACCTCAAATCTTCCTGATTCTTCCAGATTTAATTTTGCGATTCTTAAAAAATCCTCTTCATCATCGACCACCAAGACCCTTATTTTTTTCGGCATCGCGCCTCCTTTTTTAACCTTACACACCTACGAGGTGTGAGAAGGGGTATCGGCTATCTTTAAGGTAATAATTACGCAGGTGCCTTGGCCAACTTTGCTTTTTACCTCAATGAGCCCTTTATGCAAATCAATGATGTTTTTGCTTACCGCCAGACCTAAACCCGTGCCATGGTCAGGGCATTTGGTGGTAAAAAATGGCTCAAAGATTTCCTTTAATTCACTCTCGGCAATCCCCTTACCAGTATCTTCTATTTCCACAACGACGGCGTCTTCATTTATCCTAAAATAATCTTCTTTTTCGTCTCCAATACGCAACGAAGGTTTATCCAATCTCTTTTTGTAGGTACGTAAATAAATCTTACCGCCTTCGGGCATTGCCTCAACCGCATTTACCAAAATATTCACAAAGACCTGCTCCATCTTTATCCTATCAACTAGAACAAAAGGGAGTTTATCTTGAAATTGCCTAATTATTTCTATGTTCTCCAATCTAACCCGTGGCTGAATAAGTTTAACTGAATTCTCCAATATCGCATTTATATTTTCGGCTGCCAAAGTTAGCTTAGTAGCACGGGAGAAGTCAACTAAAGAACTGATGATATTATCCGCCCGCCGGATATTATCTTTTATCATCTTCAGGATCTCCTGATTCCCTAAAGCTGATTTTTCTTCCAGATAATTAACCGCCTGTAAAATTATCCCTAAAGGATTTTTTACCTCGTGGGCAACACCGGCGGCAAGCCGACCGACCGCCTCCAATTTTTCCGCCTGAATAAGTTGCTCTTGAAGGGATTTGAGTCGGTTGTGTGCTGCGAGCAACTCTTCTTCGTATCGCTTGCGTTCGGTTATGTCCAGCACTGTGCCATAAATTATCCGGGGTGAATCATCGGTCTTTGGCTGAATAGACTGTTCTGCCAAAAGCCAGCGAATCTGACCATCGGGTCTGACAATGCGGTATTCAAAATTATGGAATCTGCCTGAATGTCTGGCGGCATCTAACATTTTAAGCCAATTCTGGCGGTCTTCTTCATAAACCATCTCTTTTAAAACTTCAAAGGAGGGCGCCTCATCTTTTGGCGTAAGTCCGTAAATATGAAACATCTCTTCTGACCAGATGGTTTTATTTTCTGAAGGGACATATTTCCAGCTTCCTAAATGTGCCAGTTTTTGCGCCTGACGAAGTGATCTCTCGCTTTCTCTTAATTCCTCCTCCATCCTGCGGCGCTCGGTAATATCGCGGGTGACTCCCAGAATGCCTGTTGCCTTGCCTTTTTCATCGCGTAAAAATGTCACTATCAATTCACAAAAAACCGATGAGCCGTCTTTGCGGATATGTTCAAGTTCTATCCGGCGGAAGCGTCCTAAATCTTTTTGGGGCAAGATTTCTCGCAGCAATTCTTCTTTTAATACCCTGCCTGCCTCTATAATACTCGTGGGGCTTAAGATTTTACCTGCCGGCTGGTTGATTAACTCTTCCGGAAGATAACCTAAGATTTCCTTGCAGGAGGGGCTAATATAAGTAAAATTTAATTTCAGGTCGGTTGTCCAGATAATATCTTTGGTGTTTTCTGCCAGAAGCCGATAGCGTCTTTCGCTTTCGCGCAGCATTGATTCTATTTTCTTGCGCTCATTAATTTCATATTGTAATCCATCCTTTTCGCTTAAAAATCGGGTTAAAATGCGCGATAAAACACCAAATTCGTCTTTATTGTCCTTAAGAGGTTCTAAATGGGCGGCGTCGTTTTTATTCAAGGCACGGGTAATTAGCCGCAGGGGATGACTCACCCATCTAAAAATTGCCAAGGTAATGACAACAAATATGAATCCAAAAAAGATAATGAACGTAAAGAAATCCCCTTTTAATATACCTGCTAACGCCAAAATAAAAGGAGATGTTATCTCTACTTGTAGATAAGCCGCAGCCTGATTATCCCAGGAGGGAAGTTTTCTAAAAAAGGTGATTAAACCTCTCGCGGTCGTGGCCTTAGAAGCGGCGATTGATTCTTTCGGAGAAAAAACCAATTTAATCTTAGTCCGGGTTATACGTGCAAGTTCATTTATATAGTCTTCATCCCAGAGCCGGGCGGCAAAGAAATAACCCGCGGGAGATTCTTTTCTTTTTATATCAAGGGTAGAATGGATACTCGCCCCTCGGATTTCCCATAACTTATCTTCATTAAGAATAAAGAAATGACAGAAACGCTGGTTATTTTGAAAGAGACTCCTCAGGGCTTTTTTTCTAAAGGCAGGCACCCACATTGTCCGCCTTGGGGATTACAGGTTGAATAAATGCAGTCAAATTCTTCTGTATATACCCAGGCAGTGTCTACGCCAAAAGATTTTATGCCTTCTTTAATGTTTTGTTCTGCCCAATCTCTGTCTTTTGTCTTGACAAAATCCACCATCTCATCCCAAAAGGTATAATCAAAAGCAAGGCTCTTTAAGGTCTCCCCTTTTATTTCAAGGATTCGGTCAAAACTGAATATCCTTTCTTCAGCCGTGGAATTGAATAATTTAAACAGGGATGTCTCTTGATAACGCTGGTAGAAGAAAATCGCCGAGCCAAAAAACACGAGCAACAGAAGACCGAAAATAATAAATTTTATCTGTAATTTCATTTGTTAAAGATGTTATCCCTCAACAAGATTTTTCGGTGCCTTTTAAACAAAGTTCGAACCTATTTTTATAATTACAAGTAATCTCATTCGGCCAGTCCCGCCAAAGGCTGAGACTGCGTCCTCGCTCTTTAACAAGTAAATTAAGGTGTCGCTCGTCCGCCTCTGCCCTTAAGCGATAAAATAAGGTAATAGGTAATGAAAACGAACCAAAAATTATGTAAAATATCTGTATATGAAACGGCAATGTCCAAAATGTGGACACCACTGGGCATGGAAATGTAAAGATAACAGATTTAAGTGTCACAAATGTAGATACATATATACTTTTAAGAGTATCTGGGATTCCTTTAGGATATCTGAAAAGGATAAAAAGAAACTTTTGGAATATTTTGTTTTGGGAGTTCCTGGTTATCGGCTCAGGTTTAGAACTAAAATATCTTATAAGACAATCAAGAGATTTTTTACAGTTATTCGCAAGTTGTTGAGCATTAGAGAAGAATGTTGCGAACCACTTACAGGTGAAATTGAGTGTGATGAGACGACATTTGGAGGTAAAAGACCTGGTAAACGTGGTTGGGGTGCTTGTGGTAAAATTATTGTTTTTGGTATTTTGAAACGGAATGGTATGATACGGGTATTTCCTATTGCCAAAAGAAAAAATGATATTGTTCAAAAGTTGATACAATATCATACAAAGCCAGGATCTCTTTACTACACTGATGATTGGCACGCGTATGCAACACTTGCTTTGCGAGGCGAGCATGTTGTTGTTAGCAAAGAGAAAGGAAAACCCAAAGGCAGAGACCATATTAATAGCATAGAAGGGTTCTGGAGTTATGCAAAACACTGGCTTTATCAGTATAGGGGAATTCCTAAAAAGTTTTTCCATTTTTTATTTGAGCGAAATTTCGTTTAGATTTAATCATAGATATGAAGACATTTTACCTACGATATTTAAGTTATTAAAACATGCTCCTTTCAACAAAAATTTGGTACGAAATGGGTGACTATTACCTTATTTTTAAAAGAGCGCCGCCTCGTTTTCTCGTCGGAAAGTCCCTATAGGGACTTTCTTTCTTACGCTCCATTTCTCAACTGGCGGGCCCGACGAGATTTGAACTCGCGATCTTCAGATCGACAATCTGACGTGCTGAACCAGGCTGCACCACGGGCCCGAAATCAGTTTACAAATTACCGTTTATAGTGTGAAGAGAGTTTGTATATTTTACGAAAATTTTCTCTAAAAAGAAATAACAATTTATACGAGTTATACCCTAACCGCCATGCGCCAATTTGGGCGATAGAGGATTTGAACCTCTGACCCCTTGAATGTAAGTCAAGTGCTCTTCCCAGGCTGAGCTAATCGCCCATCGTTTTTAAGAAATCCTAAAACTTGGCTAAAATACCCAAGGTGAACACCATCACAAATAAAGCCACGGTCTCAATAATTCCCAAAACCACAATGTAGTTACCAAAACCTTTCCCAGTTTCTCCCAATGCATCGCAGGCAACCGCAGCTGCTTTTCCTTGCATTAAAGCGGAAATTCCCATTGCTAATCCCGAAAGAATTCCTATGCCCCACAAAAAACTCCCTTGAGAAATTAAATCTGCCATTCTGTTCATCAGAATCATGCCGTAAATGGTCTGGGTTAAAGGTGCACCTACAAAAGCAACCATGAGAAAGGGAGCAATTTTATTTTGAGCAAAGGCTTTTTTCCAAGCGCCAATTGCCGACATTCCTGCTACTCCCGCACCTAAACCTGAACCCAGAGCAGAAAAGGCAAGCACTGCCCCTAATCCCAAATCTTTAAATTGTCCTAACAAATCTCCCATGGTCTTCCTCCTTATTCCTTAAGGGCTTGTAGGGAAAGCCTATCCATTTTACCTCAAGATGGTTGCAAAATTCAAGTAGATTAAGTCTTACTCCATGCACAAGCACTGACATCGGACCGAGTAAGATGTTTAATGTATGTCCTAAAATGAGAATAAATGAGGTGATAAGTCCGGGGAAAAATCCTCCCCAACCTACAACCATTGCCAGGCGATTAAAGGAATCGGAAATAGCCACAGTAGCCAGACCGACAGCAAAAAGACGAATATAAGAAACCACATCCGTAAAATTGTTCACTAAATTTAAAAGGAGTGTGCCCATGCCTTTGGCCACGCCCTTGATTACATTCCTTTGGGGATGGGTAAAAAAGAGAATGAGAAGGAAACCCGAAAGAAAAAAAACTTTCCCAAATACAGGAAATGCCTCACCTAAGATAAGCATGCGCGCTAAAAAGTATACCCCCCATAAAATAGCTATCCAGCCCAGTTCCCCTAAACTGGAGAGGTGGGGTGATTTTAATATGAATCTCCAGAGATGGGCAATGCTTAAATGAGTAGCACCCAAGAAGAAACAAAAACCCTGAATGGTTCTATCGTTTCTTAAAAAGGGCATAAGGGGTTTAACAAAATGAGCATGCCATTCCTGGCCAAAGATTGTTCCACTCAAAACACCCCAGATGATTGCCGAGATGCTTAAAAGATAAACCAGCGGAAAAACCGATTTATCGCTTACCCTGTATCTCCAGCGCTTCTTTACTAAAAAAGCCAGAAGAAGATAAATTACTCCATAACCTGCGTCCCCAATGAGTATCCCAAAAAAGAGAGAAAGAAAAATCAAAAACCAGATGCTGATATCCAATTCGCGATAGCCAGGAAAAATTTCCAATACGCGAAAAATGGGAGCCAATATCTGCACCCAGCGCGGATTGCGTAAAAGGGTGGGAACATTATCATTAAAAGCGGGGTCCTCTATTACTAAACCCCATCCCGCTTGATGCGCCACGCGGGAAAAACGCTCTGTTTCCTCAGAAGGAATGTATCCCCGCAGATAACTAAGGGCGGTTGTTTCACCCATACCATCTATTACCTCAAGAAACTCTTTTTCTTTTGCCAAACTCCGCCTCTTCTTTTCTAAAAGGGGTAAAAAAATACTTTTTTCTTTTAAATCTTCCTCTAAAGAAGAAATGAGCTGTTTTGTCTCCCGCCACCTTTGCTCCATTGCTTCTAATCCCATCTCAGGAAGAGGCATCTCCCAGAAGGAAAGATTTATTTCCCTGCGCGAAATCACTATGCAATTCGCCAAACCTCGGCGTCTGGAAATTTCTTTTACCACAATATCGGAGGGAAGATTTTTCAAATCCTTAAGAGGAATTTTATAGAATTTGACCGAAATGTTTTCTTCGTGCAGTGCTTTAACTGCCTGAGGGTCAAAATCTCCCCACTCTTTCCACTCGTTTATCCGAATTTCAAGCTCGCGGTTATCACTCTCTAACTCTTTCATCCTCTTTGCTAAATCTAAAATTTGGAGAGTAAAATTCTTAAAATCTCCCAAATCCTCTTCTTTAGCTAAAAAACCGTTACTAGAAGAGACAAGAGAGTTAAGAATCCTCATCGCCTCTTCTACCTGCTGAATTTCCTCTTTAATCAAATTCAAGTCTCTGCCTGAAGGAGTCTGGATATGCTCTATGTGCAACAGCCCAAGTCTTCCCAATTCTTCAACCAAGGCCTTCTTATCCTTTGCTTGGACAATCACCGTTATTTTTTTCATGGGAACAATCATCGAATGACTGCCTCCTCGTATTCCTCAAGTTTCTTCTTTGCCAATTTACTTCTTGCCACCGCATTTGCCATCTGGTCTCCCAAGTATATTTTGATGACGCGTATTGCCTCTTCGGCTTGGGGAATTTTTATCTTCTCAAAGAGATTTACCCTCTGGGTAGTAATGCGTAACTCTTCCTTTAGAATGGCGATTATCTCTTCTAAGTTGGCAACTTCTGCTCTTAAAGAAACCCATTCCTTCAAAGCATCAAGGGCATAATCTACCCATAAAGGAACGAGAAACAAATCATAATCAACGGGACTAAATTCCAATTTCTCAAGGTAAGGAATGTCTATGCCCGCAATGTTTTTGGTGGTGTAGAGTCTTTTTTGCGGTAAAATCCAGGGTTTTAAATCAAGCCCGCTATCTGCCAAAAGGCCTGCCCAGTTCAAGATTTGCTCTTTCTTTTTTTTAGCTTCTTCTCTCTTTCTTTCCAGCAAGAGTTCTTGGTGTAAGATTTCCATCTGTAATTGTTTCTTTTTTACTTCCAGAATGGGAAGGTATCTCTGAAAACGGCTTAAAGCATCGCGCTGTCGTTTTAATTCATCACGTGTTAATCTTATCTTCATGCTCTTATTCTTGCCCCTTGACTACTTTTTAGGCCAGTACTCTTCAATGAGGCTGAGCTTTATCCCTGTTTCTTCGGGCTTAAAACAATCTGCCAAAATCTGCCAGCCTAAATCAAGCGCTTCTTTAAGCGGAAGGTTTACTTCCAAAGACATCATCCTTTTTTCAAACATCGCTCCGTAACGCAAAAGTTTTTTATCCCAATCGGTCATCTTAAATCCCATCGCCCGTTTTTCTAAAGTTTCTCGGTATTGCGCAAACAATTGAATCATGGTATCCATTAAGGTGCGATGGTCGGAACGGGTGGTGGCATTTACCTGTTGTCTCAATCTGCTTAAAGAACCAAAGGGCTCAATCGCTTTATTCTTAAGATAAAACTGCCCTTCGGTAATGTAACCGGTGTTATCGGGAATGGGATGGGTAACATCATCGCCGGGCATGGTGGTAACGGAAATGATGGTGATGGAGCCTGCTCCTTCAAAATCTACTGCTTTTTCATATCTTTTTGCTAACTGGGTGTATAAATCTCCGGGATAACCGCGATTGGAAGGAATCTGTTCCATGGTAATGGAAATTTCTTTTAAAGCGTCACAAAAATTGGTCATATCTGTAAGCAGAACCAAAACTCGCTTTCCTTTCAACGCAAAATCCTCGGCAACCGCTACGCTTATGTCCGGAACCAATAAACATTCTACGATAGGGTCGGAGGCGGTATGCACAAAGAATACCGTTCTTCCAAAAGCATTTTTCTCCTCAAGAATGTTGCGGAAAAAAAGATAGTCGTCATACTTAAGTCCCATTCCCCCGAGAATAATTATATCCATCTCCGCCTGTACTGCAATGCGCGCCAAGAGTTCATTGTAGGGTTCACCGGGAATAGAAAAGATGGGAATCTTCTGCGATTCTACCAAAGAATTAAAAAGGTCTATCAAAGGAATGCCAGTATGCACCAGCTTATGGGGAATCAATCTTTTCACGGGATTAACCGGAGGCCCACCAATCTCTACCACCTGTTCAGAAAGACTCGGGCCTTTATCTCGGGGTAGCCCTGTGCCATTAAAAATTCTTCCCAAGAGCGCCTCTCCACTTGCCACACGCAAGGGATGGCCTAAAAATCTAACCTTGTCTCCCGTGGAGATGCCTTTGCTACCGGCAAAAACCTGAAGAAAAACCTTATTTCCCTCCAAACGAATCACTTGAGCAAGAGATGTCCCGAGACTGGAGATTACCTCGGCTATCTCCGCATAACCCACATTCTCGGCCTCAACCGTGATTACATCTCCAGCAATCTCCAAAATCTCTGTATAGACCTTATACATGATTACTCTTTACTCTCTTCTTCTCATCCAAGAATATCTTAATTTCTTTCTCCAGACTTACAAAACCTTCGCTTTGCCAGGCTTCTGAATTCCAACTCTTAAAGAGTTGTCTTAATTTTTGGAAGAATTTTAACGCCTGTTCTTTATCTTGGAGAGCAAAATCTTCTTTTATAACCTTGTGATAGATAAAATCAAAAACATGTTTTTGCCTTTCCTGAGGAGTGGCTTCATCTATTGGGTCAAAGGCATTCTGCTGAAGATAAACAAAGTCAAAAAACTCTCCCTTTAAAGAATCTACATAATCTTCAAGCGTAATCCCCTCCTCGCCTACTACTTTCATCATCTGGGAAATTTCGTTGGCTCGACGCAAAACCGTATGCAGGTAGCGGACTTTATCTTCATCGATAAAACTCTTATATTTCGACCAGCTGATTAAAGGGTCTATCGCGGGATATTTTCTTGCTTCCGCACGTTCACGGGAAAGTCCCAAAAATGCTCCTACAACCTTTAAGGTTGCCTGCGTAACCGGTTCTTCAAAATTCCCTCCCGCAGGGCTAACTGTTCCTCCAATGGTTACAGAAGCAACTGTTCCGTCATTTAACCTTACACTTCCTGCGCGTTCGTAAAAGGAAGCGATGCGCGATTCCAAATAAGCAGGAAAAGCCTCTTCACCAGGAATTTCTTCAAGCCTTCCAGAAATCTCACGCATTGCCTGCGCCCAGCGGGAAGTGGAATCTGCAAGGAGTAAAACATTAAGCCCCATCTGCCGATAATATTCGGCAATGGTAACCGCAGTGTAGACGCTTGATTCCCGGGAAGCCACGGGCATGGAACTGGTGTTGCAGATAATCACTGTACGGTCGCTTAACGGTCTTGCTGTGCGCGGGTCAGTAATCTGGGGAAAAGTCTTTAAGGTTTCCACCACCTCTCCTGCCCGTTCTCCACAGGCGGCAATGATTACGATATCTACTTCTGCGTGTCTACTGATTAGCTGTTGTAAAACCGTCTTACCCGAACCAAAAGGACCAGGGATACAATAGGTTCCTCCTAAAGCCACAGGAAAGAGCGAATCAATAAGGCGCATTTTGGTCACCAGAGTTTTCTCCGGTAAAAGTCTCTCCCGATATGCTCTAATGGGAATCTTCACTGGCCAGGATTGCTTAAGAAAAACTTCCTGAGTCCGTTGTTCTTTATCTTTTAAATGGGCAATTGGTTGTCTTAAATTGTAACTGCCTTTCTCAACAATACTCTCTATTTCAAAAACGCCACTAAAAGCAAAGGGAACCATAATATAATGCTTGAATATCTTCTCGGGAACAAAACCCAATTTATCTCCTGCTTTTACCTTGTCCCCTTTTTTTACCAAGGGAGTAAATTCCCATAAGCTTTCCTCGGAAAGGGCTTTAAGGTATGCTCCGCGCTTTAAGAAGAAACCAAAGCGTTCTGCCAAAAGAGTAAGCGGATTTTGCAGACCATCAAAAATTTGCCCGAGTAAACCTGGCCCAAGCTCTACGGAAAGAAGCTCACCAGTAAACTCTACACTGTCTCCCACTTTTACGCCATCGGTATTCTCATAAACCTGAAGTTCAGCAATATTACCTCTAATCCTGATTACCTCGGATTTAAGTCTCTCTTCTCCATGAATAATGTAAGCGACTTCATTCTGTAAAACAAATTCTTTAAACTCTACCGCTATCATACTCCCACTTATTTTTACAATCCTGCCTTTTCTTGTCATCTTAATTAACCAAATGCTCTAAAAGAGCTTCCTTGTCTGCTTTTTGTATTCTGTCCCAACGCTCAAGGATAGAAAGTTTAATGCCATAGACAACCAAAAAATCAAAATCAAAGAAGTGTCTGGCTTCTAATTCTTCAAGAAAATCCCATCTTAGCCTATCAAGCATCTTTTCTGCTTCAAGTGGGGAAGGATTCTTAACGGCTTGATTAATGATTTGGAGAGAGTAAAGAGATAAATTCTCTTCTGTCTTTCTTAAATATTTATACGGCTCCTTATTCCTAATCAATGCCCTCTGTTTTATCAATTCATTTCTTAAGGCAAAATCAAAATTAAACCATCTCTTTAAAGTCTTCTGTTTTATCTGGGGAATCTCGGGCTCTTTCTCAGGGATAGTCTTCATCAGCACCAGTTCCTCCTCACTGATAAAATCCATACACTTATCTAAAAATCTCAAGAAACTAAAAGGAGGTTCTTTGTCAAATTTAAGAAAAGGGAGGCTGGAAATAAGATAGGTGTAGTAACGTGGCATATTTCAGGACTCCTTGACCACATCGCTAAGTAAATCTTTTAATCGTGGTTTTAAATAGTTACCAATGTATTCTGCTAAAGCTCTATCGCTAAAATCAAAATATGATTTTCCACCATCATAACTAATAAGAAACCCGCCTGTAAGTTCATCGGATTGCTTCACCAATATACCCCTTTTTACCTCTTCTTTAAGTTTGTTCAGATAGTGATTCCTAATATTATCTGCATCCTCTCTTTTGAGTAAAACAGTTATCTCTTGGGTCGGATCGCCCTTGTATTCTTTTACGAGGGTTGAGATAATTCTGCTTAACTCTTCTGGCTTAAATATCTCTCGAATTTCTAAAAGAATTATTTTCTGAAGTAGGGTATTAATCTCTTTTTTAATAACCAGGAGAGTGTCGCGACTTGCTTGTTGAAGCAAAGTTTTAGTATAGGCTTCTTCTTGGAGAATTTTTGCCTTTGCCTCTTTGATTAACTTCTCCGCCTCTTCTCTTGCACTCTTTAAAATCTCTTCAGCACGTCGCTTTGCTTCTCTCTCAATCGCAGTTGCTTTCTCTTCCGCTTCCTTAATCCCCTCTTCCTGAATCTTTTTTAATAAGCTCTGAATATCTTCTGCCATCTCTTCTCCTTTTTGTAATTTTAGGGTATTATATTCTACCTAAAGACAATTTTCAACCTTTTTTATTTGCACAAGAAAACATTATGTAGTATGATGTTTAAAACCAAACTTTTAAAAAAGAAAGGAGTCTCAATGTTAAAGGCAATGCGCAAGAAAGAAAATGTAAAGGCAGTAATGTGGATTTTAGCCATCATTCTCATTCCGGCATTTGTGCTCTGGGGCGGAGGGGCAATGCTCCGTGAACGCGCTCAGGGACAAGCGGGTAAAGTATTTAACCGCAAAATAAGTTTAGAAAAATACCTGGAAAGTTGGGAAGCTGTGAGAAATCAAGCAATCCTTATCTACGGAAAACTCTTTGACCAGATTGCCCAATACCTTGATTTGGACAGCCAAGCCTGGGATAGGCTGATGCTTTTAGAAGAGGCAAAGAGACAAAAGATTAAAGTAAAAGACGAAGAATTAATTGAACGTTTAAGAAATCTTCCTCTTTTTCAAAAAGATGGTAAATTCGACCCTCAAATTTATGAGTGGGTTTTAAAATATTACCTGCGCACAAATCCTTTAAGGTTTGAAGAAGAAATGCGCGCTTCTTTAAAAATTTCTAAGTTAGTAGAAAAAATTTATAACGAGGTAAAACTTTCGGAAGAAGAATTAAAGGAAGAATATGTGAAGGAAAATGAAAAGGCAAAATTTTCCTATTTTATTATTGAGACAAAAGATTTCCTGGAGAAAGTAGAGATAAAGGACGAGAAAGAACTTCTTGACTATTACACCTTAAACAAAGATTTCTTACGCAAACCCGAGACGGTAAAAGTAGAATATATTTTCATAGACCCGTTGATGTTAGAGAAAGAAATAAACATTTCTGAAGAAGAGATTAAGGAATATTTTGAAAGCCACAAAGAGGAATTTGCCCTCCCCCCTACCCCGCAAAGCCAACAAGAAACTCCTCAAGCAGTTCCCGAGCCAGTGCTTACGGAGGAGACAAAAGGCAAAATCAAAACCCGATTAACCAGCCAAAGAGTGATGGATAAAGTGGAAGAAATTAGGAATGAGCTTATAGGAAAACTCACCCCTCAGGCAAACTTAGAAGAATTGGCAAAGAAATATGGGGTTTTGTTCAAAGTAACCGATTATTTTTCCTTAGACACAGTTCTTCCGGAAATAGGTTTTAACTTAAAATTCTATAACTACGCATTTAGGCTGAAGCCAGGAGAAATATCCGACCCCATTGAGATTAAAAATGGGTATCTCTTTTTGAAAGTAAAAGAAAAGAAACCTCCTTATGTCCCTGAATTTAATGAAGTAAAAGATAAGGTTGAAGAATTATTAAAGAAAGAAAAAGCAAACCTCATGGCAAAGGAAAAAGCGGAGAAGGTCTTAGAAGAATTAAAAACAAGAAATTGGGATGAGGTAGCGAAAGAACTCAATTTAACTCCTGTCTCTACCGAACTTATCACCCGCACCAGTTACATCCCTGGAATTGGTAAATCCGAGGAATTTACAGAGACTGGCTTCTCTCTAAATCCTAATCAAGTCGCTACCTCAATAGTTAAAACAGAAAGAGGTTTTGTGATTTTGCGTCTTGAGGAAAAAATTTCCGTAAAAGAAGAGGATTTTGAGAAAGATAAAGAGGCTTTCCGCGAAAAAACCTTATCCAAGAAACAACAGGAACATTTTGAAATTTGGTTTAAAGACCTAAAGAGGCGCGCTAATCTCCAGTCAAATATTGATAAACTAAAAGCGAAATTTAATCCTTAGAACAAAGCTGGTTACAAATTTGATTTAATTTTGTAACTTTTGTAACCTTAGCGGAGTTCAGCTTGAAACTCTTCTTCTAACCCCTTACGAAGCTTAACCAGAGATTCCTCTACTTCTTCATCACGCAAGGTGCGTTGTTCTGACTGAAATTTTAAAGAGAAGGTAAGGCTTTTTTTGCCAAGAGGGATATTTGCTCCTTTATAAACATCAATCAAAGTTATCTCTTTAATTAAAGCGCAAGGGAAATTTTTCAAAAATCCTTCAATTTTCTCGTAGGCGATGTCTTCCTTTACCAAGAAAGAGATATCTCTTAAAACAAAAGGAAATTTTGGCAAGCTTACATACCTTTTCTCAAAAGAGGAGAAAAAAACCACTTTATTTAAATCCAATTCTGCCCAATAGACCTCTGTGGGCAAATCAAATTGCCTCTGGATATCTTCTTTAACCTTCCCTAAAAAACCAAGAGATTCTTCTCCAAATGCTATCTCTGCAGAATAACCCTTTTCTAAATAAGAACTTTCTTTTTTAAGAAAATTAACCTTCTTTATTCCCAAGTGCCCTAAAACTAATTCCACCACTCCTTTTAAATCATAAAAACTTAATTCTTCTTCTTTTTTTAACCAGCCCAAGGAAGTTTTTCCGCTAAGACAAATTCCCAAATAAGGAATTTCCTGAGGTAGTTCTTTATGGAAGTAAATTTTCCCCCATTCAAAAATCTTGAGGTTCTCTGTCTGATATTTTAAATTGTGGGCAATAACCTCTAAAATACTGGCAAGGAGTGTGGGGCGCAAAAACTCCTGTTCTTTACTCAAAGGATTAAGAACCTTTACCCATTCCTTTTCATCAGAGAGATTTACTTTTGCTAACAGATTCTTCCCTACCAAACTATAGGTAATTACTTCGCTAAAGCCTAACCCGGTTAATATCTCATAAAATATCATCTTGGTCTTATATAAAGGCGCAGGGGGAATAGCTTGAGAAATTTCTTCCTGTGGAAGGGTCAAAGGAAATTTATCATACCCATAAATGCGGGCAATCTCCTCCATTAAATCTTCTTCGATTACAATATCTCTACGAAAGAAAGGGGGCTTTATTTCAAATAAATCTTTTTTCCTTTTTACTGAGAAACCAAGCCTCTTTAAAATCTTCTCAATGTGAGAAGAAGAGATTTTCTCTCCTAAAAATTTATTAACCTCTTCAGTATTTAACGAAATTGTTTTTTCTTTATCTTTTTTAGAACCTACGTCTTTTATTTTGCTCACCAGAATCTTTTTCTTAAAAGAAGCATATTTTTCAAACAACTCCAGCGCACGCAAAGAAGCATTTAAAACGGTGTCTAAATCCACTTTTCTCTCAAAACGATATGAAGACTCAGTAACTAATCCCAATTTTTGGGAAGCACCTCTTATGGTAAGCGGGTCGAAATAAGCACTTTCTAAAAGAACCGTTTTTGTAAATTCGCTTACCTCAGTATTTTTACCTCCCATAATTCCGGCAATGGCGATGGGTTTTATTTTATCGGCAATGATAAGCATCGAACTGTCCAGTTTGCGTTCTTCACCGTCAATAGTAACAATAGACTCCTTATCTTTTGCCTTACGGACAATGATCGTCTGATTTTCAATTTTCTCATAATCAAAGGCATGCATTGGTTGACCAGTTTCAAAAAGACAATAATTGGTAATGTCTACAACATTGTTAATCGGCCTTAACCCTACTGCCGTAAGCCTTTTCTGTAGCCAAGAAGGAGATGGTTTTATCTCCACATTCTCAATCACCCTCCCAATGTACCGTGGGCAACCTTTTTTATCTTCAATTTTAATTTCAAAAGGTAATCGGGTAAGGGGTAAATGGCAGGTGGTGTTCTTTATTGAGGAGACTTTAAATTTACCTCCAGTAATTGCCGAAACTTCGCGGGCAATCCCTATAATACTTAACCAGTCAGGACGATTGGTAGTAACCTCTATCTCCAACACCCAATCTTTATCAACTTCTTCCAAAGAAACTACTTCCAACCCTGCCATTGTAAGTTTTTCCGCTAATGACTGGGGGGTAGTTCTTATCTCTACGAAATCTTTAAGCCAATTATAGGTTACCTTCATCCGCTTGATTAGTTATATGGTTAAATAAATATTAAAATCACCAATTAGCGATTCAAAACTGCCTCAGGAATCTCAAGTCATTCTCAAAGAATAAACGGATGTCATCAATACCATATTTAAGCATAGCAATTCGTTCTACTCCCATGCCAAAGGCAAAACCCCTGTATTTCCCTGAAGGATATCCCGCAGAATAAAACACGCGGGGATGAACCATCCCCGCTCCTAAAATTTCAAGCCATCCTTTCCTGCCGCAAACACTACAGCCTTTACCTTTACAGATTATACAAGATATGTCTACCTCTACTGATGGTTCGGTAAAAGGAAAATGATGCGGTCTAAAACGCATCTTGATCTCTTTACCAAAAAATCTTTGAGCAAAGGCAAAAAGAGTTCCTTTAAGATCAGAGAATTTGACTTTCTCCCCTACAGCAAAACCTTCAATCTGGTGAAACATGAAAGAGTGACTTGCATCGGTTGCGTCCGGACGGTAAACCCTTCCCGGAGAAACCACCCTTAACGGAGGTTTAAATTGTTCCATAATACGCACTTGAAGGGTAGAGGTCTGACTTCTCAATAAATATCTTCCGGGAGAGCATTTTAGTTCTTCCAAACCGCGATTCTTAGTGGTAGTGGCTTCGGTACTCAAATAAAAAGTATGAAAGGCTTCTGTAGCTGGATGCTCGGGGGGAATATTCAGTGCCGTAAAATTATAGTATTCAGTCTCTATTTCCGAGCCCTCGACAACCACAAAGCCGAGGGTTTCAAAAATGGATAAAATACTTTCTATCGTCTGGGTCAGAATATGCTTTACTCCTCTGTTAAAAGAAACTCCAGGAAGAGTAACGTCAAGCTCTCCTCCTTCTTGAGCGGTTCTTTCTAATCTCTCCTCTATATCCTTTATTACACTTTGTACCCTCTCCTTAAAACTATTGAGTACTTCACCCAAAATTGCTCTCTGCGAAACATCCACTTGGGAAAATCTGGAGAAAAATCCACTTAAAACCCCTTTGCGCCCCAGATATTTCGCTCTTAAGACCTCAAGCTCTTTAAGAGAGCTTATTTTTTTAACCTCTTCAAGAAATTCTTTCTCTATTTCCTTAATCTCTTCTTGCATCATGCTCTCTTTATTTTTAAAGCAAACCACAAGTTACGCAAAACAATACAGACAAGAAGAAAAGAACCAGAGACAAAGAACCGTTTCATCCATCTTTCCCTTAAAGGATTAATTTTTTCCTCTCGGAGAAAACCTTCGCTAATTATGCTCACTTTTTCCGCATGAATATCCACATCTCCTCCATGCTCTACACAGCGCGCATGAAAAATTCCCTCTACTTCCAGAGTATCTCCGGTTATTTTGTAACTACCAACATATTTTATGGAAGGAAGGAGTTCCTTGGCCAAATATACCCCAATGGCGAAATCTCCATCGTAAAGATTTATCCAGAAAAAATCTCCTCTTTTCATCACGTCTCCAATTACTTCTCCCCGATAAACCACTTTTTTGCCATCATATTCATTGGGGTTAGTGAGTAAATCTTTGCCAGAAATAACCCCCGCAAAACAGGCAGTAAAGAGTAAACAATGCAGAGCGTATACAATAAACGCTATACTATAAATCTTAAACTGTAAACTGTAAAATTTCATTTACTATTTCCCTCTGATTAACGCAATGAGAAAACCTACCAAAGTAAATATCGCTACAAATTCCAAACGTCCCAGCCACATTTGAAGAATATAGGTCAATTTTAAAGCCGTAGGCATATAGAATGAGGTAATCCCACAGGAAAGCCCTACATTTGCTCCTGCAGAAGTGGATTCAAAGAACGATTCTAAAAAGGGATAACCGCAAAGCATCCCCACCACGGTTCCTAAAAGATAAAGCATAAGATAAGCAAGAAAAATAACCGCCGCAGAACGCACATGACGGTCTTCTAAGATTAAATCCCGCACATGATGAAATTTTTCTACTGAAACCACGTTATCGGGTTGCATCAATTGTTTCACATCCTGAATAAGCGCTTTAAAAACCAAACCAATTCTTAAAGCTTTAATACCTCCGGTAGTAGAACAGGTTGCCCCTCCTAAACCCATGGCGATGATAAGCCCTACAATGGCCAAAGCAGGCCAGGAATTTATTAATTCCTGGGGGGAAAGGGTCATATAACCTGTGCCCGTATGCCCAGAAATGAGTTGGTAAAATCCTTTACGGAATAAAACCATTGCCTCTGGATACACATCGAGCTTAGATAAACCTACTGCCACAAGCAAGAAAGTTAAAACAACAGTGGAGGAAAAACTGATAATCTCAATATCCCTCCAAAATTCTTTCCTGTTACCTGTCCAAAGACTGTAATGTAATTTAAAATTAATTACTCCCAGAAACATCATAAATATCGTAGCCATCTCCAAGGCAAAACTGTGATAGTATAAAATATTCTGTGTTTGGGGAGCAAATCCTCCGGTATCAAAAGACGCCATAAAAAGCCACAAGCCATGGAAAAATGCGCGTTTTAAGGAAACTCCTTCTAATAAAGCGATGCCCCCTAAAATGAGGCTACCAAAAATAAGATAGAAAATACTTAAGACGAAAATAAACCTTGCAGTTTCAATCACATTGGGGAAAATTTTCTCTTCCCTTGCTTCACCCACATATATCCTGAAAGCACCTCCCATCCCTTGACCGAGAAAACTCAAAGCCATGATAATCACCCCTTGCCCTCCAATGAACATCATGAGATGTCGCCACATCTGGTGCGCCATCGAGAGATGGTCAAGGTCTTGCACCAGCGTAAGCCCTGTGGTGGCTAAACCGCTCATGGCATCAAAAACCGCATCCAGAAAACTTCTCCAGTGACCACTTAAATACAAAGGAATCGCCCCTAAAACCGCCATAAATAACCAGCCTAAAGAAACAATTACCATCGCGTGCATCCAGCGTAATTCTTTCTCTATCTTAAAAACAAAAATGAATAAAAACCCCAGATTGAGAAATATCCCCAAGGAGAGAAGAAAATCTATTAGTGGCACCTTTTCCTGTAAAAAAACGGCAGTTAAGAGTGGTAAGGACAAAGAAATTCCTACGGCAATAATAATTTTACCAATATAATACAAAACTAAACGAATGTCTTCAAATCTTGGCTTGACTAACATGGAATTAAAATTAAAAAAATCTAATGAATAATAGACCTAAAAGAAAAGAAAAAATTAAAAGAGAAGAGTAAAAGATAAAAATGGTAAAGATTCCCTTTGCGATATTAGAAAAGATGTATTGTTTCATATTTTGCCTACTAAAAATTCTAAAAGTTGCTTTTCGTTTTCTACGGTAGTAAGTGCAATTACATCATCACGCGGTTCCAAAACCGTATCCCCTCTGGGAATAATCACTTTATCACCGCGAATTACAGAAACCAATACCGCATCGTGAGGTAATTTTAAGTCCTTTATTGCCTTATTCACCACTGGAGAATCTTCTGCTAAATCGACGCGCACGATGGCTAATTTACCCCGCTTGAAAGTCATTAGAGTAACAAAATCGGCAAAAGAAACTTCCTCCTCAATTATCTTGGCAATAATGGCATTAGAATCAACGGGCACATCCACACCCAATTCACTAAAGATATATTCATTACGAGAATCATTAACCCGTGCCACGGTACGTTTAGTGCTAAATCTCTCTTTCGCCAATTGGCAAATAATCAAATTGTCTTCATCGTCTCCAGTAACCGCAGCCACAACATCTGCACGGTCTGCCCCCGCATCTTCCAGAGATTTGGGGTCGCATCCATCCCCATTTATAACCAAAGCTCCCATCTCTTTAGCAAGCTCTTTGCAGCGGGAAGAATCTTTTTCAACCACCACCACCACATGTTTATCTTCCAGAAGACGCCGCGCAAGGTATCTACCTACATTACCAGCACCTACAATTATAATATACATTTCTTACTCAATTTTGTATAAAGCCTTTATCTTTTTAAGTGTAGAGATTTTCACCACGGCAATCAGAATATCCCCTTTTTCTATAAAGGTATTCTCCGCAGGGATAAAAGTCCCCTTCTTTTTCCTTATAATCGTCGTCACAAGAAACTCTTCAGGAAGATTAATTTCTTTTACCGACTTCCCCACCATATCATCTGTGGCATTAAATTCTAATACTCCCAGTTCCTTAGTCTCAATGAGATATCCGGTGAAATGGCTTTCAATAAGTTTGTCACGCATCATGTAGGCAAAGAGAAGGGTTCCACTGATAGTGTAAATGCCCAAAGAACGATAAATCTCTGCACGCTGGGGGTCATACACACGCGCGATTACCTTGGGAACATTAAAAATCTTCTTTGCCACCTGGGCAGTCATAATGTTGGTGTTGTCTCCATTGGTCACCGCACAGAGCGCATCTGCCTTTTCCACCCCGCCCTCTTTTAAGATCTCTAAATCAAATCCATTGCCGATGAGGGTTATACCATTAAAATTTCCTCCCAAGCGTTTAAAAGAATCGGGGTTTTTATCAATGACCACTACATTGTGCCCTTCTTCTTGCAGAATCTTCGCTAGTTCCGCACCCACCCGTCCACAACCAACAATTATGACATACATAGTTATTCCTCAAAATCGAAACAGAAGAATCCGAAACTAAAAATGTTTTCTAAAACGCCATTTCCACCTTAGGCGGTTTTGACCAATTCTACTAATTTACTGAAAACTTCGGGGTTGTTTACTGCCAAATCCGCCAAAACTTTACGGTCCAAATCCACTTTTGTTTTCTTCAAGCCATGAATAAACCGATTATAAGAAATCCCTTCATTTTTACAGGCAATGGAAATACGGGTAATCCAAAGTTTACGAAACTGACGTTTCTTCGCCCTGCGGTCACGGTAACTATAAACCAAGGCACGCTGAACCGTTTCCTTTGACCTCCGATAGAGTTTACTTCGCGCTCCCCAGTAACCCTTAGCCTGTTTGAGAACCTTTTTGTGTCTTCTATGTGTCGCTACCGCATGTTTTACCCTGGGCATAAATACTCCCCTCCCTCCTTGAATTTTATTGGAAAATCATTAATTCAATTCTAAATTATTCCAAATTCTTCCCTATATTTTTTTTAATAATAAGGGAGCAGTCTCCGAATTTTCTCTCTATCCACCGGGGCAATGAACCCCGGTCTGCGCAAATCAAGTTTTCGTTTACGTCTCTTTTTGCTCAAAAGGTGACTTTTACCGCCTTTTGGCCTTTTAAATTTACCACTTTTAGTCGACCTAATGCGCTTCGCCAGTGAACGCGAAGTTTTCATTTTCGGCATAGCTCTACCTCCGTATCTTAACCATGATGGGGCGCAACTACGGCAATAATGTTTCTCCCTTCGTTTTTGGGCGGTTTTTCTATCTCCCCCCACTGGGTTGCATCATTTAAGAATCTCTCCAATAGTTTCTCCCCAATCTCAGGGTGGGTAAATTCTCTCTTGCGATAAAAAAGCGTGATTTTTACCTTATCCCCGTGTTTAAGAAATTTTTGCAAATTTCTCAGTTTAACCTGATAGTCGTGTTCTTCAATGTTTGGTTTTAAACGAATTTCTTTAAGATGATGCATATGCATTCTCTTACGCGCCTGCTTTTCTCTCTTTTCCTGCTCATATCGATATTTGCCATAGTCCATAATCCGGCAGACCGGAGGAATCGCTTCTGGCGCAACCTCTACCAAATCAAGATTGTGTTCTTCTGCCTGCCTCAATGCATCTTCAAGAGAAACCACTCCCAACTGCTCGCCATTCTCCCCAATTAACCGAATCTGTCTGGCTCTTATCTGTTCATTTACCCTAAGAAACCTCAATAACCTTTCACCTCCTTTCGCTTATCTCGTTTTTAATTTGCTCCAAAAACTTAGCTAATGTAATTTGACCCAAGTCTCCCTTTTTACGCTCCCTGATGCTTAAGGTATTTGAAACCTTTTCTTTTTCTCCTACAATAATCATGTATGGAATTTTATTAAGCTGTGCCTGCCGAATCTTGTACTGCATCTTTTCCTCACGCATATCAATTTCTACCCGCAAACCCTCTTCTAAAAGCTTTTCTTTTACCATCTCTGCATAATCAAGTGCTTTATCCGAAATAGGAATGATTATTCCCTGCACCGGTGCCAGCCAGAGAGGCAGTGCGCCTGCATAATGCTCAATTAACGTTCCTATAAAACGTTCCATGCTCCCCAAGACTACGCGATGAAGCATTATCGGTCTTTTCAGAGAACCATCGGAAGCGGTGTAGGTTAAGTCAAAGCGCTTGGGTAAAGCAAAATCACATTGAATGGTTGCACACTGCCAAGTTCTCTTTAAGGCATCCTTCAATTTTATATCAATCTTCGGTCCGTAGAAAGCACCTTCCCCCGGACTTATTTTACAATCCAAACCTTTCTCGCTCAAGGATTTTTTTAGAGCATTTTCTGCCCTCTGCCATTCTTCATCGGTACCAATGGATTTTTCTGGGCGGGTACTTAACTCTATCTCATACTCGTCAAAACCAAAAACCCTCATTGTTTCGATAACAAAATCAATTACCCCTTTTATCTCATCAATCAATTGTTCCTCCGTGCAAAAAATGTGGGCATCGTCCTGCGTAAATCCTCTAACCCTCAAAAGTCCGTGCAAAACGCCTGTTTTTTCATTGCGGTATACGGAACCGAGCTCAAAGAAACGTAAAGGCAGTTCTCTGTAACTGCGTAATTTTGATTTATAAATCAGAATATGCCCGGGGCAATTCATGGGCTTTACGGCAAATTCCTGTTCCTCTACTTTAAAAATATACATATTCTCCTTATAATAATTATAGTGGCCAGAGCGCATCCAGATATCCGACCTTAAAATATGGGGAGTAATCACCAGCTGATATCCTCTTTTAAGATGTTCTCTCTTCTCATAATCCTCAATAATTGTCCTTAAAACTGCTCCTTTGGGATGATAAAAAATAAGTCCTGCTCCTGCTTCTTCATGGATACTGAAAAACTCCAATTCCTTGCCTAATTTTCTGTGGTCCCGTTTCTTTACTTCCTCTAATTTATTTAAATAAACCTCCAGTTCTTTCGAGGTAAGGAAACATGTCCCATAGATTCTTTGAAGCATGGGATTGGTTTCTATGCCGTGCCAGTAAGCCCCAGCAATGGAGAGGAGTTTGAAAGCCTTAATTTTACCCGTGGATTCTACATGAGGACCACGGCACAAATCTATGAATTCTCCGCTACGATAAATGGTCACTTTTTCCTCAGGAATTTCTTTAAGTAAATCTAACTTATAATCATCTCCCCATTTCTTAAATAAATCTTCTGCCTCTTTCTTAGAAATTTCCTCCTTTATAAAAGGAAAATCCTCCTTGATAATCTCTTTCATCTTCTCCTCAATCTTCTCTAGGTCTTCAAGAGCAAACTTATGAGGAGAATCAAAGTCATAGTAGAACCCGTCTTCAATGGAAGGCCCAATCCCCAACTTTGTGGCGGGAAAAAGTCTTTTTACTGCCTGGGCCATCACATGAGCACAAGAATGTCGTAAAGTATCTAAATCCATATCGCAATATTAAATATCAGAAATCTTGAACTTTGCACTTAATTTTCAAAGCTTATACTGGTGGGCGCTACAGGACTTGAACCTGTGACCTCTTCCATGTCAAGGAAGCACTCTAAACCAACTGAGCTAAGCGCCCATAAAATAAATTGTTCCCTTGCCAAATTGTCTATGGGCGAGAAGGGATTCGAACCCTTACGGCCTTAACGGCCAACGGATTTTAAGTCCGTCGAGTATACCATTCCTCCACTCGCCCGAACTAAAAATCACTCTCACTAAAATCGAGGCGCGGGTCGGAATTGAACCGACGAATAATGGTTTTGCAGACCACTGCCTTGCCACTTGGCTACCGCGCCACAATTTGGATTACGTCCTGAGATTATTTTTGGGATAATTTAGCACTTAACTTCTTAAAAGTCAAGGTATTTATCTCCTTAAGGAGGCGCTTAGAAAACCCAAGCTTAGAACAAGGAGCACTTTTCTTAAGCACACCTTCTCTGTAAATAATCAAGGGGGTAATACTTCCCTCTCCGAAGGTATTTCTGCCCAATTTCTGGGCAATAATTAAATCTAAATTTTTCTTTTTTAACTTTTCTTGAGCATGCTTAATTAGGTTAGTGGTTTCCAAGGAAAAACCAATCAAAATCTTATCCTTTTTCCTTCTACCCATCTCATAGAGGATATCGGGGTTTTTAACCAATCTTAAAATCAAATTTTTAGAACTACCTTTTTTGATTTTATTCCTTGCTGGTTTTACCACGCGAAAATCACATACCGCTGCAGTCATAATGAGGCAGTCGCAGGAAGAAAAATGTTTTTTTACTTCTTTATACATTTCGGAGGCAGTATTTATAGCAATAAATTTTACGCCCTGAGGAGGTTTCAAATGCGTAGGACCACTAATTAAAGTAACGCTATAACCCTCTTTTTTAGCCTCCTCTGCCAAAATATAACCCAAAGTTCCTGTGGAATAATTAGAAATAAATCTCACCGGGTCAAGGGGTTCACGGGTGGGACCAGCAGTAATGAGAAGATGCACCTTCTTCATTTGAGCAGAGCAAAAACTTCTGCTACTATCTGAGTAAGAGGGGCAAGATGGCCTATGCCTGTCTTCCCACAGGCAAGTTTACCTTTAACAGGTTCAATGAATTTGTAGCCAAAATTTTTTAGTTTTCTAATATTTTCTTCTATGATTTTATTCTTATACATATTCTCATTCATCGCCGGACAGATTAAAACGGGTGCTTTTGTAGAAATCACGGTGCAAGTTAAAAGGTCATCGCAAATACCATGGGCAATTTTCCCAATAATGTTAGCGGTGGCAGGACAAATGAGGATTAAATCCCCTCTCTCGGCAAGTCTGATATGTAACGGGTTATTTTCTTGTGGAGGAGAAAACATTTCGGTATAAACAGGATTATGGGAAAGCGTTTGAAAAGTCAAGGGCTTTATCAGTTCTTCTGCCTCTTTAGTCATAATTACAGAAATGTTTAATCCTTTTTCTTTTAATAAATTAATTAGATCCAATGACTTATATATAGCAATGCTCCCACTAACCCCTAAAACAACCTCTCTTTTCATTTCTCCCCCTGTTTAGTCTTTTTATAGCTAATTTTACCTTGGATAATTTCTTCCAAGGCAATGGTAGAAATTTTAGAAGACTCGATATTTGCCAACTTGGGAGCTCCTTCATTTAATTCTACAGCACGTTTACTCGCCAAGTTAACTGCTTTATAAATGCTCCCTACGTTTTTGAGAATCTTTTCTATAGGCACATAAGACATAAGTCTACACCTCCATTTTATTTTTTATTAAGCCTCTCTAAGGTAATAATAGCATTAAGTATTTTCTTGGCAACATCCAAATCATCGTTTATCAAAATATAATTATATTCTCTTTTAAACTCCATCTCCTTCTTTGCCTGACGTAGGCGTTTTTCTATCTCTGAAGAAGAATCCAATCCTCTTTTTTTTAGTCTTTCTCTCAAGGCCTGCAAAGAGGGTGGGGCGATAAAAATGAATACCGCGTGAGGAAATTTTTTCTTTACCTGCATTGCACCTTGAACATCGATAATCAAAACAACATCTTTGCCTTGGCTAATTTTCCTTACCACAAATTCGCGGGGCGTTCCATAAAAATAACCGAAAACTTTCGCCCACTCAAGGAGTTTGTTTCTCTTTTTTAATTCCATAAACTCTTTGTCATTTACAAAAAAGTATGCCTTACCTCTTCTTTCCCCCCGACGCGGTGGACGGGTAGTTACCGAAACAGAACGTACCAGATTCTTATTCCCAGAAATAATCTCCTCTCCCAAGGTAGTCTTCCCGCATCCCGAGGGTCCGGAAATCACAAAAAGTAAACCTTTCCTCTTCATCTCTGCCGTTACGCTCTAATTCTCTCTGCCAAGGTTTCGGGATTAATTCCTGAAAGAATTACATGGTCAGAAGTGGTAATGATTATTGCCCTTGTTTTTCTTCCGTTGGTGGCATCAATGAGTTTACCTTGGCGTTTTGCCTCTGCCCGAAGTCTCTTCATCGGAGCAGCCTCTGAAGAAACTACTGCCACTACCTTGTCTAAAACAACCGAATTGTTAAACCCAATGTCCAAAATTTTCATTCTAAATTCTGCACCTGTTCGCGAATCTTTTCCACATACGACTTTATCAAAACCACCTCATGGGAAATAAGATAATCGTTGGCTTTCGCACCGATGGTATTAGCTTCGCGAAAAGCCTCTTGGGCCATAAAATCAAGCTTCCTTCCCACTTCTTCTTCTTTCTTTAATAAATTCCGCATTTCCACGAGGTGTCCTCGAACACGCACTATCTCTTCAGAAATATCGGTATTCCGTAAGAAAAGACTTGTTTCTTCCATTAGTTTTTCTTTGGTAAGGGTTAAACCGGCTAATGCCTGGCACTTTAATTGTATCTTTCT
Source organism: Candidatus Omnitrophota bacterium (assembly GCA_023819145.1). NCBI lineage: Bacteria > Pseudomonadati > Candidatus Omnitrophota > Candidatus Omnitrophota bacterium. Next base: position 29,148 of record JAMWCW010000005.1, on the reverse strand, counting down.
TTTAAATTCACCTACATTGTGCTTTGTGCGCATTTGAATCTTCTTTAAAGAATTTTCTGCAGATTGTATATTCGCCAAAACATCTTTAAGTAACACCCTGCCTTCTTTTTCTTTAGAAACAAGCAGTTTGTCTATCGCTTTATCTAAAACTTTTCTACACTCTCCCCACTCCTTACTCAAATCTATGTGCTTTTCTTCGCATACCAAAACCCCGGGCAGATTCAAGAAGTCGCTTATTCCCCACTCTCCTCTCAAACCTATTTTTTTAGAGAGCAATTTGGCTATTTGAGTATATTGTTTAACCACCCTCTCATCCAAATTCACAGACTTTATATTCCCTTGAGGAGAAAAATAAATAAAGAGAACATTGATTGAACCACGACGGATTCTTTCTTTAAGCCGACGTTTTATTTCTTCTTCGTAAATTAATAGTTCTTGAGGGAGCCGGGTAGTAACTTCAAAAAAACGATGGTTGAAAGATTTTATCTCTACACTCAAAACACCCCCTTTGATTTTTCCTGTTGCTTTACTAAAGCCGGTCATGCTTTTTGTCATGTTCTCCTCGCTTTTTGTTCAGCGCTAAAGCTTATGCCCAAACTCGCTTTTTAACTTTTTCCTCAATTATTTTTGTAGGGTAAACTTCTACAATAAGTTCTTCGGGTAAAAACCAAAGTTTTATTTCTCTTTCTGCTTCTTGATTATCCCGAGAAGCATGAATTACATTTTCATAAACTCCCTTGGTGGTGATTCTACCGTATGCTCCTCTGATGGTTGTGGGGTCTGCTTCCTCGGGGTTGGTAGCCCCGCAGATTTCGCGCACTTTCCCAATCGCCCCTTCTCCCCAATAAACTAAAGCCATGACCTTGCGTCTTTCGTGAAATTCTCCTTGGATATATTTAATCAAGTCTTCAAAAAAGGGTTTGTCTTTCATATGGGCATAGTGACTCTCTGCCAGCTCACGGGAAACTCTGAGAACTTTCGCCCCGATGATTTCTAACTTCGTCTCTGAAAGACGGGTAAGAATATTACCCGTAAGCGATTTTTTCAAGCCATCGGGTTTAATAATCACCAAAGTCTGCTCCGTCATATTTTACCCCTCCTTTTAACTGCTGCTTTTCTTCAAGAGATTAATCAGCCTTTCCAAATCCGCAAGAGAATAATATTCTAACTCAATTTTACCTCGTTCCCGACGATGAATAATCTTGACTTTGGTACCAAAAAGACGCTGTAATTCCTCTTCCCAAAATCCTAAGTGCGGGTCTTTTTTATGTGCTAAAACTGGCTTCTTGCTCTTTTTTCTTTTTAAACTCCTTACTCTATTTTCCGCTTCCCGCACCGAAAGCGCTTTGGCGATGATTTCTTCGGCAAAATCTATCTGTTCTTGAGGCTCGGGGAGAGAAAGGATTGCCCGGCCATGCCCTTCACTCAATTCCCCTTGGATAATCTTTTCTTGCACCGGCAGAGGGAGCTTTAATAAGCGGAGTTTATTGACAATAGAAACCACTTCTTTACCCACTATCTGGGCAATTTTCTCCTGAGCCATCCCAAATTCTTCCATAAGACGTTTAAATGCCTGGGCTTCTTCAATAGGATTAAGGTCCTCACGTTGAAGATTCTCAATCAAGGCTAACTCCAGAAGGTCGACTTCTTCTTTTATATCTTTAATAATTGCAGGTACTTGCGTCAACCCAAGTTCTTGGGCAGCTTTTAAGCGCCTTTCACCGGCAATCAGTTCATAGCCAGCAGGGGTACGGCGCACAATAATCGGCTGAATAATTCCTTTTTCTCGAATTGAGGCCATTAATTCCCGCATCAGCGGTGCAGAGAAATTCTGGCGAGGTTGATATTTATTAGCCACAATGTCTTTAACTTCAATATTTACTATTGCTTGCGTATCTTCTTTCTCTAAAGCCGAAACAGGAATGAGCGCATCAAGCCCTTTCCCCAAAGCTCTTCTTTTCTCCATATTCACTCCCTGGTTAAGAAATTGATGAGGTTAAATTAAGGTCTAAGTTTATATTCGTATTTCTTAAAAGAAATTCTTGGGCTAACTCTGCATACTTCAGAGCCCCCACGCACTCCGGAGCATAGAGAAAAACAGGTTTCCCAAAACCGGGTGCTTCACCCAAGCGAATACTGCGGGGAATTACAGTGGCATAAACTTCCTTCCCAAAATGCTGACGGGCCTCAGCAATTACCTCCTGCGAAAGATTAGTGCGATAGTCTGCCATGGTAAGCAAAATCCCTTCAATGGCTAATGTCGGGTTAAACGCCTGTTTTATCCTCTCCAAGGTTACCAATAGTTGACTTAACCCTTCCAATGCATAGTATTCACATTGCACAGGAATGAGCGCAGAATGGGCAGCAGTTAGTCCATTCACCGTAAGTAGACCCAGAGAGGGAGGAAGGTCAATAAAAAGAAAGTCGAAATTCCTTTGTGCCTCCTCTAATAATTTTTGCAAAACAAACTGCCCTTTATCCATTCTGCTTAACTCTACTTCAGCGCCAATGAGCTCTAAGCGCGCAGGAACTAATTTTAGATTCTCTATGGTTGTTGGCTGGATAATCTCCTCTAGTTTCACTTCTCCTAAGAGTGCCTGATAAATAGAAGAATTTAGTTTATTCTTCTCTACTCCCAAACCACTGGTGGCATTTCCTTGAGGGTCTAAATCTATGACCAATATTTTTTTACCTGCATGGGCTAAAAAAGCAGAAAGATTAATGCAGGTAGTAGTCTTTCCCACTCCTCCTTTTTGATTACAGATTGCAATTATTTTACCCATCAGTTTTCACGTGAAAACTTAAAGCTAAATATAGCGCTTTAACCTTTATGCACCTTCCCTTGTAAAATTAAATTTAATAAGGTGCTCACTAACCAATAAAGCACTAACCCTGAAGGAAAATTATAAAAAATAAACCCAAAAAAGAAAGGCATAAACCAAGTAGTCTGCTTTTGGGAAGGAGAATAAACCTGTGTCTTTTTTTGTTGAAGATACATAAGTAAAACCATAATCAAGGGTAGCAAATTAAAGGAGTCGAGAAAAAGGACTTTCTGGGGAAAAGAAAACAAATTATCAGGAAGCGAAAGGTCTTTTATCCAGAGGAATCTTGCTCCTTTCAGTTCAACCGCACGCGAAAGCACCTGATAAAGAGAAACGAAGATAGGCATTTGCAGAAATAAAGGAAGACATCCTCCAAAAGGATTTACTTTATGTTTTTGGTATATCCCTAATATTTCTTTATTTAATCTTTGGGGGTCTTGTGCATATTCTTTACGCAAGCGCTCTATCTGAGGCTGAAGGCTCTGGAGGGCTTGCATCGACTTCATGCTCTTCCAGGTGAAAGGGAAAAGAAAAAGGTTAACCAAAAGTGAAAGAAAGATGATTGCTAAGCCATAGTTCTTTAAAAGCATAAAACCTCCTCGGAGGATGCGCAGGATAAATTTAGCAATGCCATCAAACATCCCGTAATATACAATTTCTTTCCATTCACTATTATATTGATGCAGGACACGCGTGTCAAGTGGTCCGAAATAAAACAAAAAATTTTCTTCCTTAGTTTCTCCAGGTTGAAGAATTGTTAAAGGAACTTGCACTGAAACCTCTAAGCCATTATCGGCAAGACGCTGGGCAGTAAACGAAGTGGTTCCTGAAGAGGGAACAATGATTTGAGAAAAATATTTACTCTTTAAGGCCAACCAAGGAAGGGGAGCCAAATAAATTTTAGAGGTGCGAATTTGGCGGAAAAACTCATGTTTGATTTTCCCTTCTTGAGCAAAAGCGATTTCCCAGTAACGCTCTTCCCAAGGTTCTTTGGTTTTAAGATTCTGGCCTCCTACAAAACCTACATTCACCGGTAAGGGTTTCTGGTCTAAGTTTTGGAGGCGTAAATTAAACTTTAGCAGATGGGTATTTTCCTCTAAAATAATCTTCTTTTCTATTAAGCATTGTCCGGGAACTAATAAATAATAGCTTACTCCATTTTTAGATTCGTTATAAGCATAGACCGCTTTATTTAAGTCGTAATTTAGAAAAGGGTGGGTAAAATAAAGGATCTTTTTACTATAAGTATCGTTTTTATAAATACTTATGGGGTTACCCTCTTGTTGATTATTAAACTGTATCAACTGTATCATGTTAATCCCTGCCCCCTTGTTCGTGCACTCTATACGCAGATGTTTATTTTGTAAAACCGTATCATGAACCGTATCATAGTTCTTAACTTCTTCTTTATCAACTACTTGAATACTTACTTCTTGGGGGAAATCTATTACTGCGGTTTTAGTAATCTTGGGAGAGGGTTGTGGAGCAAAAATCTGGAGGTAAAAAGGATAAAGAAAGATAATGAGTAGAATAAATAAAAGACCAATAAGATTTTTTTTCTCCATCTCTAACCTTCTTTCTCTAAAGGGTCGTAACCTCCGGGGTTCAAAGGATGACAGCGTAAAATGCGGAAGATTCCCTTACAGAGCCCCTTTACCAACCCTCTTTTAATTATTGCTTCTTTGGTGTAAACAGAACAACTGGGATAAAAACGACAAGCTGGAAATAGAGCCGAAAAACTATCTTTATAGAGGTCTAAACAGAAGAGCAGAAATCTTTTCAACATGCTTAAACGGTTAGGCGTTTTCTTCCTTTTTTTCTTCGGTTACTAAGCACTTTTTCCCCCCAACGGTCAGCCATTCTCCTTCGAAATCCATGTCTTCTTTTTTTCTTCAAAATAGTGATGGGCTTAAGTGTTTTTTTCATCCTATCCTCTCTTTTTTATAACAAAAATGGTGTGATATATTTTAAGCAAATTATCCATATAAGTCAAGTAAATAAAAAACAGGGCGTAGGGGTTGTATTCTGAGGTTTAAGGAAGAGCGTTTTTCTGTGCATAAAATGTGGATAACTCTCTTTTATGTTGACAAAAAATTTTTTTTAATTTATTATATTACCTCTTACAACTAGTCTTATAATGAAAGAAAAAAATAAATACACTGTCTGGTCTTTATTAATGGAGGCAATTCAAAAAAAGATTCATCCCCGTAGTTATGAAACTTGGTTTTCTATACTTAAACCTTGGGGATTGGATGACAATACTTTAATTATCGAAACCCCTGACCAATTCTTTAGCGAATGGCTCAAAGAACGCTACGGTAAACTGCTCAAAGAAGCATTGCAGGAAATCGGATTGGGGAGTATAAAAATAGATTTTACCTCTTTAGAAAATATAGAAACCAAAGCAGAAAATCTTTCTGCAAACCGTCTTAAAAAAGAGGAGGAGAGATTAAGATTAAATCCCCTGTATACCTTTGAAAATTTTGTGGTCGGACCGAGTAACCGTTTTGCCCACGCAGCTTCTTTAGCTGTCGCGGAATCGCCTGCCAGAGCCTATAATCCGTTATTCATTTACGGAGGAGTGGGCCTTGGGAAAACTCATCTCCTCCAGGCAATTGCTCATTACATCTATAGTAAAAACGCACAGGTAAAGATGGTTTTTATTTCTAGCGAAGATTTTACTAATCAGTTAATAACCGCAATCCAAACACGTACCACGAATAAATTTAGAGAACGTTACCGTAATATTGACGTGTTGCTTATTGACGATATTTACTTTATTGCGGGGAAAGAAAGCACCCAAGAAGAGTTTTTCCATACCTTTAACGCGCTCTACGACGCACATAAACAGATTGTTCTTTCCAGTGACCGTTCTCCCAAAAATATTCAAGGCTTAGAAGAAAGATTAGTTTCCCGATTCGGTTGGGGGTTGGTAACAGATATCCAACCACCGGATTTCGAAACAAGAAGTGCTATTTTAAAGAAAAAAGCGGAGTTGGCTAATTTAGAAGTTCCGCAAGAGGTAATTTTTTTTATTTCCGAAAAGATAAAGAACAACATCCGTGATTTAGAGGGAGCTTTAGTAAGAGTCCTTGCCCATGCTCAATTGATTGATGAAAAGATAAGTTTAGAAATGGCTCAAAAAGTATTAAAAGATATGATTATTGAAGAAGAGAAAAAAATAACAGTTGATACTATTCAGAAGAAGGTTGCAGATTACTTTAATATCCGTTTTTCGGATATGCGGACAAAAAGAAGAAATCAAGCAGTGGTTCTTCCTCGTCAGATTGCCATGTATTTGAGCAGGGAATTGACTGATTTGTCTTTCCCGGATATTGGAATGTACTTTGGGGGTAAAGACCATACAACCGTTCTACATGCTTGGAATAAGATTAGGAATGACTTAGAACTAAAAAAGGAACTTAAAGAAATCTTGCAAAGGTTAGTTGAGGAGATTAAAAAAAATTAAAATTAAAATGTGGATAAATTTATGCTATAATCACAACTTGTTCCCTGTTTTGTGTAAATCTTTTTATGTTGAAAAATAATAAATTATGATTTTTTAACCTAACTTTTCCACAAACACCCAAGTATTACTTTTAATAAATGCTAAATAAAAAATAGAAAGGAGAAGAAATGAAAATCCGTGTAAAAAGAAAGGATTTAATAGAAGCGGTTCAAGCTTTACAAAATGTAGTTTCTACTCGTGTTACCCTACCAGTATTAGCTAATTTTTTAATGGAAACACAAAAAGATACATTAGTTATGATTGCTACAGACTTGGACATCGGCATATCAAAATCGATTCCTGTAGATGTTCAAGAGGAAGGTAAAATTACAGTGCCGGCAAAGAGATTTAGCGAGATAATAAAAGAATTACCCGAAGAAGGTGAAATAAATATTTCTGTCAAGAAAAATAACAGTATTCATATTACCCAAGAAACCTGTTTTTTTAAATTGATGGGCATCCCTGCAGAGGAGTTTCCTAAAATACCTAAAATTGAAAAAGAAGAAGACTTAATTTTAGAACAAAACGAATTAAAGAAGATGTTAGACTTAACCATCTTTGCAGTTTCACATGATGAAGCAAGGTATATTTTAAATGGTATTCTTTTTGATTTTGGAGACAAAGTTTTAAATTTAGTAGCCACCGATGGAAGAAGATTGTCTTTAGTAAATAAAGAGATAGAAAAGACGGGGAGCTTCCAAATGATTGTTCCTTTAAAAACAATCCAAGAACTTAACCGGTTACTTCGAGATGAAGGAAAGATAAAGATTATTCAAAGCGAGAATCAGGTTTGTTTCAAACTGGACGAAACCCAAATCATTTCCCGTTTAATTGAAGGAGAGTTTCCTAATTATCAACAGGTTATTCCTGAAGAGAAAAAGGCTAAACTAAAAGTAAAAAAAGAACCGTTTTTACAAGCTGTTAAACGTGCTAGTTTATTTACTACTGCGGAATCTCTCTCTGTAAAAATTGAGGTCTTTAAAGATAAACTGGTAATTTCAAAAATCGTCCCTGAGATAGGAGAAGCGAGAGAAGAAATTCCTGTGGAATATGGCGGAAAAGAGTTTGCAATTGGATTTAATCCGTATTATTTGATTGATGCCTTGAAAAACATAAAAGAAGAAGAAATTCCTTTTGAGTTGGAAGACCCAGATAAACCGGGAGTAATTAGATTGCCTAACTATATTCATATAGTACTTCCCATGCAGTTAGTTTAAAAAGAAATGCCCTCTGAGCCAATTTGCGATATAGTATCTCGGGTTGTGCAGAATATACAAAGCAAAAAACAAAATAGTGATTTTTTTTATTTCTGGGAAAAGGCAGTAGGAAAAAGGATTTCTAAGCACACAAAACCGATATATTTGCAAAAAAGAAAACTCATCGTCAATGTAGATAAAGCAGGCTGGTTGTATGAACTTAATATATTTAAACCTTTTCTTCTGCGCAGATTGAAGAAAACGATTCCCAGTCAAGGGATTGAAGATTTAAAATTCCAAATTGGCAAGGTATAAGAAATGGCTAAAAAGAAGAAAACGATAAGTGAAGGGGTAAAGGAAACAAAAAGTTCCCGCTACGATGCTACCACAATTCAGGTCTTAGAAGGCATTGAAGCGGTACGGCGTAGACCAGCGATGTATATCGGTGACGTTTCTTCCCGCGGTTTACACCATATGGTATACGAAGTGGTGGACAACAGCATTGACGAGGCAATGAGTGGGTTCTGTCAGAATATCGAAGTAATCGTCAACCCCGATAATTCGGTTGCCGTGATAGATGATGGTAGGGGTATTCCCGTGGATATGCATAAAACTCAGAAAAAGCCCGCGGTGGAAGTGGTAATGACGATGCTTCATGCGGGTGGTAAATTTGACCACCGTGTTTACAAAGTGGCGGGGGGGTTACATGGAGTTGGAGTCTCGGTGGTTAATGCGCTAAGTGAATGGTTAGAGGTAGAGGTAAGAAGAGAAGGGAAGGTTTTTCACCAAAGGTATGAAAAGGGTAAGGCGGTTACTCGGCTTACGATTATTGGTAAGAGTGAAAAAACAGGCACAAAAGTTACCTTTAAGCCGGATAAAGAAATCTTCGGCAATAAGATAGAATTTTCTTACGACATTCTTGCCAATAGATTGCGAGAGCTTGCCTTTTTAAATAAGGGTCTGCGTATATTTTTAAAAGATGAACGCACAGATAAGGAGAATGTTTTTAAATTTGAAGGAGGAATTATTTCTTTTGTAGAGTATCTTAACAAAAATAAAAATCCCCTCCACCACAAAGTGGTTTATTTCCAGAAGGACAAGGACCAGATTATCGTAGAGGTGGCTTTACAGTATAACGATGGCTACGCAGAGAACATTTTCAGTTTTGCCAATAACATAAATACCATTGAAGGAGGAACGCATCTGAGTGGTTTTAAATCTGCTTTAACCAGGACAATAAACAACTATAGTAAAACAAAAAATCTTCTTAAAGAAAATGATCCCCCTTTACAAGGAGAGGATGTGCGTGAGGGCTTAACGGCGGTAATTAGTGTAAAACTTCCTAACCCCCAATTTGAAGGGCAGACAAAGACAAAGTTGGGTAATTCGGAAGTTTCGGGGTTGGTAGAATCAATCGTCAACGATTCTCTCTCTGCTTTTTTTGAGGAAAACCCGTCTATTGCGAATAAAATTGCGGAAAAAGCTCTTCTTGCCAGTAGAGCAAGGGAGGCAGCAAGAAAAGCACGCGAACTTACGCGACGCAAGGGTGCCTTAGAGAGCGCAGACCTTCCGGGGAAATTAGCAGATTGTTCGGAGAAAGACTCCAAACTGTGCGAACTCTATCTTGTCGAAGGAGATAGTGCCGGAGGGAGCGCTAAACAAGCGCGTGACCGCAGGTTTCAAGCGATTTTGCCTCTGAAAGGCAAAATCTTAAATGTAGAGAAGGCAAGGGTGGATAAAGTGTTGAGCAACGAAGAAATTCGCATGATTGTTTCTGCTATTGGTGCAGGAGTGGGGGAGGATTTTGACTTATCCAAAATCCGTTATCATAAAATTATTCTGATGGCAGATGCGGATGTGGATGGGAGCCATATTCGTACCCTCCTTCTTACCTTTTTCTATCGACAGATGAAACCTTTGATTGAAAACGGCCATGTTTTTATTGCCCAACCTCCGCTCTATAAAGTTAAGCGGGGGAAACGTGAAGAATATATTCAGACAGAGTCAGAAATGAATGAGCTTTTACTCGATTTGGGTTCAGAAGGCTTGAGTTTAGTTTCCAACACTAAAGAAAAGAAAGAATTCAGCCCCAACCAGTTTCGCAGTCTTTTAGATATCCTGGTAGAATTGGAACGCTATGAAAGTATATTTAAGAAAAAGGGAATTGATTTCATAAAATATCTCAGCCTCCAGGACAAAAAGAAAAGATTGCCTCTTTATTATCTGCGGGAAAATAACAAAGAGTTTTTCTTTTACGGTGATGAAGAATTGTCACGCTATACCCAAGAACACGAGACAGAAACCGACCGAAACTTGGCAGTAATTGAGTTGTTCGAGGCAAAGGATATTGAAGAGTTGATTAAACGCTTGGAGAAATTGAATTTGGAAATTAAGAACTACATCGCTAAAGACGATAAGGAGAAGGCGCTTTTTAAAATAAAGGATGATAAGAAACAGATAGAGCTTTATAGTCTCAAAGAAATTTTGAGTTATGTGAAGAAGAACGCTAAAGAAGGGCTGGTTATTCAACGCTACAAAGGTTTAGGAGAGATGAATCCCAGCCAGTTATGGGAAACGACAATGGATGCAGAAAGACGCACCTTGACTCAAGTCACTCTCGAAGATGCGGTTGAGGCGGATGAAATATTTACTGTGCTTATGGGAGACCAGGTGGAGCCGAGGCGCAAATTTATAGAAGAACACGCTCATGAAATTAGATACCTAGACATATAAATATAAAGAGAATGAATCAGATAGATTTTTATCATGATAACAGGTTTATGAATATGCTCAGCCGTCTTCATAGCAAGACTACCTTTAACCACATTCTTGAATTTATTTATCAAAATTTTAAAGAATACATTCCCTTTGAAAGGGTAGGACTTGCTTTGTTAGATGAGGAAGGGGAGTGCATCAACAACCGTAAAATAATTTCCGAAAAACCGCTTCTCTACCGTGGGTATGAAATACCTTATAGCGAAACGGAGTTAGATGAAGTGATCCATACGGGAATACCGCGCGTGATTAATAATCTTGAAGTATATAGTGAGAAGAATCCTTGTTATGTATGGCCCAATCGGATGCTGGGTAACGAAATATCTGCAACGGTTCTTTTACCTCTGCGGGTAAGAGAGAAAGGGGTGGGGGTAATATTTTTTTGCCACCCCCAGACTAATGTTTATAACCAGATGCACTTAGATTTTTTACGTTTTGTCTCCACGCACATTTCCACAGTTTTTGAAAAGAGTTTTCTGATGCGTGAACTTGCGCTTACCACTGTAATGGGATTAGCTAATCTTGCAGAGAAAAGAGACATGGAAACAGGTCAGCATATTAAAAGAATAAAGTACTATTCGCGTGCCTTGGCGGTGGAATTGGCTACAAATAGTGCCTATAGGGATGAGATAGATGAGGAATTTATTCAGGATGTTTATGATTTTAGCCCGTTGCACGATATTGGTAAAGTTGGAGTATCGGATGCAATATTGCGAAAACCCGCTCGTCTTAGCCCCGAAGAATTTGAAGAGATGAAAAAACACCCGATTATTGGTAAAGAAATTTTGGAGGCAATTGAGGAGAATTTAAGCAAGAAAGGATTTTCTTTTTTCAAGATGGGGATAGAGCTTGTTTATTCTCATCAGGAAAAATTTGATGGTTCGGGTTATCCGCGTGGTTTAAAAGGAAAGGATATTCCGCTTGTTGCGCGTCTGGTGAGTGTCTGTGATGTTTTTGACGCGTGCAGTCTGGAAAGAATTTATAAGGAGGCGTATTCTTTAGAAGAGTGTTATCGCATTGTAGAAACAGGTAAAGGGAGCCATTTTGACCCGGTAATAGTAGATGCTTTTATGAACATAAGAAAGAGGATAGAAGAAATTTATCATCGCTTCCGAAATTAGAGGAGGATTTTTTTATGTATGACCGCAATACCAAAGTGATTCCTGTGGATATTGAAGATGAAATGAAGGCTTCCTACATTTCTTACGCCATGAGCGTTATTGTCGGAAGGGCCCTTCCCGATGTCCGCGATGGCTTAAAACCTGTTCATAGGCGGATTCTTTATGTAATGAAAGAACTGGGATTAGAACACCAAAAGCCCTATAAAAAGTGCGCGCGGATTGTAGGAGAATGTTTGGGTAAATACCATCCTCATGGAGACATGGCAGTTTACGATGCTTTGGTAAGGATGGTTCAGGATTTTTCTTTGAGATATCCTTTGATTGAAGGGCAAGGTAACTTTGGTTCCATTGACGGTGATGCTCCCGCGGCCATGCGTTATACAGAGGCAAGGCTTTCTTCCATTGCGGAGGAGGTGCTTGTGGATATTGATAAAAATACAGTAGATTTTATTCCCAATTTTGATGAATCGCTGAGCGAACCGGTAGTTTTGCCAGCGGTTCTTCCTAATCTTCTGATAAATGGTTCGAGCGGGATTGCGGTAGGCATGGCGACTAATATTCCTCCACACAATCTTTCCGAAATAGTGGAGGGCATTGTGAAAGTAATCGATGAACCAGAAGTAGGGGTAGAGGAATTGACAAAAACCGTTAAAGGTCCAGATTTTCCCACCGGCGGATTTATCTGTGGGACGGAGGGAATAAAAGAAGCCTATCGTAGTGGAAGAGGAGTGATTAAGCTTCGTGCCCGTGCAGTAATCGAAGAACAGAAATCAGGCAAGGAGACAATTATTATTACTGAGATTCCTTATCAGGTAAATAAAGCAAGTCTTATTGAACAGATTGCCAAATTGGTAGAGGAAAAGAAGATTGAAGGAATCTCTGACCTTCGTGATGAGTCTGATAAAGAAGGGATGCGGATAGTAATAGAATTAAAACGCGATGCTCCCTCCCGGGTTATTTTAAACCAGCTCTATAAGCATACTCAGATGGAGACCTCTTTTGGCATAATCATGCTTGCTTTAGTGGACAATCGGCCACGGGTTTTAAACCTGAAGGAGATGATTCAGGAATATATAAAGCATCGCAAAAATATCATTATCCGCAGGACTACATTTGAGTTAGAAAAGGCAAGGAAACGCGCCCATATCTTGGAAGGCCTAAAAGTGGCCTTGGCGAATTTAGATAAAATAATCAAAACAATTCGGCAATCCAAATCAGTAGCGGAAGCAAAGGAAGCCTTAATGAAGGATTTTAAATTGACCGCCGAACAAGCACAGGCTATTCTGGAGATGCAACTGCAAAGACTGACTGCTTTGGAGAGACAAAAAATTGATGAGGAATACCTTGCTTTAATTAAAAACATTCAAATCTATGAAGCAATTCTTAAGAGCGAAAAGAAAGTATTGGAGATAATTAAAGAAGAGGCAAAAAATTTAAAAAATAAATATGGCGACAATAGGCTTACAGAAATAATTCCTGCAGAGGAGGAGTTGGAGATAGAAGATTTGATTGCGGAAGAGGATGTGGTGATTACCATAAGCCACAATGGTTATATAAAGAGACTTCCGGTAAGTGCCTATCGAAAACAGAAAAGAGGAGGTAAGGGTGTAAGTGGTGCGGAGTTAAAGGAGGAAGATTTTATTGAACACCTGTTTATTGCTTCCACCCACGATTATATTCTGTTTTTTACCAATATTGGTAAAGTCCACTGGTTGAAAGTATACGATATTCCTCAGGCAGGAAGAGTTGCCAAAGGTAAAGCAATAGTTAATCTTTTGGAACTGGAACCCAATGAGAAAATCAGCGCTTTTGTCCCGGTAAGGGAATTTAAAGAAGAGGAATACTTGGTAATGGCGACGAAGAATGGGCTGGTGAAGAAGACTTCCCTCGGGGCTTTCAAACATCCACGAAAAGGAGGAATAATTGGTATTACTCTAGAAAAAACCGACGAGTTAATTGAAGTAGAGTTGACAAAGGGGGAGGAGGAGATAATTTTAGCCACTCAACAGGGTAAAGCTATTCGCTTTTCTGAAGAGGAAATTCGGGATATGGGAAGGAGCGCCAAAGGAGTAAGAGGAATTAGATTGGGTAAGAATGACAAAGTGATTGCCATGGAGATTGTGAGAAAAGAGGCAACTTTTCTTACGGTAACCTCTTTAGGTTTTGGGAAACGCACTCCCATTGATGAATATCGCACGCAATCACGTGGAGGTAAAGGAATCATTAATATGAAAGTGACCAAGAAAAATGGTGAAGTGGTAGGGCTAAAGACGGTTACTGATAAGGATGAGGTGATGATTGTTAGTTCTTTGGGGATGCTTGTGCGCTGTGCGGTCAAGGACATTCGGGAAACTGGTAGGTCTGCTCAAGGAGTGAAATTGATTCGTTTGGATCCTAAGGATAGAGTTTCTTGCGTAGCGAGTATTGTGGCGGAAGAAGAGGAAACCGAGGAGTAAATTGCTGGTTTAATTTTGGGAAATACACTGACCCTGTCGTCTAGCCTGGTTTAGGACAAGGGCCTTTCGAGCCCTCGGCACGGGTTCAAATCCCGTCAGGGTCGCTCTTATTTTATATAAGAGATAATCAATGGAGCATTTTTGCACGGAACGCAGAATCTATTATCACGATACCGATTGCGGAGGAGTGGTTTATTACGCGAAATATTTGGAACACCTTGAGGAAGGCAGAGCAGAATTCTGCCTATCAAAAGGTGTAAATTTAGCGCAATATGTCGCAAAAGGGATTGCTTTTCCCGTAGTCCATCTAGAGATTGAATACAAACATCCAGCGCGGTACGGAGATTATATCAAGATATTTACCCGATTGGAAAAAATGGGCAACTCCTCTTTGTGTTTTGTGCAGGAGATAAAAAAGGAAGATACGCTTTTAGTAAGAGTAAAAACCACCTGGGCTTGCGTAGGCAACAATTTCCAACCCCGCCCCATTCCCCTAGAAATAAGAAAAGCCTTAGCAAACTAAGAGTATACACTCGCCCTCTTATCGGGGGGATAAATTTTTCACTTTGGGGTAGAGCCTATCGAATACGAATTAAGGGATTAACTTTTCTCCCCTTGACAAATCATAAAAAATGCGCCATACTTATCTATAGTTAAATGGTTAAAGGGTTAGATTTTTACTAATCACTAATTCCCATTTAACCATTCTGAGCGAAGCGAGGAGAATATGTGCGGAATAATCGGATATATTGGAAGAGAAGAGGCGCAACCTATCCTTTTAAACGGTCTAAAAAGATTGGAGTATAGAGGCTATGATTCCGCGGGCATGGTTACGCTTTCTAAGGACAATCGAGGAATTACCGTATGTAAGCTTCCTGGTAAAGTAAGGGATTTAGAAGCGCTTTTAAAGATTGCGCCCCTTTCCGGATGTTTAGGGGTAGGACACAGTCGCTGGGCAACTCATGGAGAGGTAAATGAAGTTAATGCCCATCCCCATTTAGACTGTAAAGGAGAAATTGCAATAGTGCATAATGGAATCATTGAAAATTACCATATTTTAAAAGAGAAACTGATCAAAGAGGGACATGTTTTTCTCTCTAAAACCGATACCGAGGTGGTGGCGCATTTAATTGAAAAATATTATGATAGCAATTTGGAAACTGCGGTAAGGTGGGCTTTAAAAGATATAAAAGGGGCTTATGCCTTGGGTATCGTTTCCAAAAGAGAACCAGAAAAATTAATTGGGGTGCGTGTAGGGAGTCCTTTAATTGTCGGAACAGGTAAAAATGGTAATTTTATTGCTTCGGATATTCCCGCAATTTTGGATTACACCAATTTGGTTATCTATTTAAATGATTATGAAATGGCAGTTATTACGGAAAATCAAATTGAAATTAAGGATTTTGAGGGAAAAGTTCTTAAGCGGAAAATAAATAAAATTGATTGGGATATCTCTTTGGCAGAGAAAAATGGACACCCTCACTTTATGCTTAAGGAAATTTATGAACAGCCAAGCGTATTGAGTCAAATATGTAGAAGAAGGATTCTTGAAGAAAAAATCTTATTGGACGAGATGCAGATTATAGATGTGGAGCTTAAAAAATTCCAAAAGATTTATATTGTTGCTTGTGGAACCGCTTATCATGCAGGTTTAGTGGGTAAGTACATTATTGAAGAATTAGTAGGAATTCCTGTAGAAGTAGATACCTCAAGTGAATTTCGCTATCGGAATCATATTTTAGACAAAAATACATTGGTTTTAGCAATTTCTCAATCAGGAGAAACTGCGGATACTTTAGCCTCTATAAGAGAGGCAAAAAGTAAAGGAGTAAAGGTAATTTCTATCTGCAATGTGATGGGTTCTTCTATTGCCAGAGAATCAGATGGAGTGATTTATACCCATGCAGGACCAGAGATTGGTGTCGCTTCTACTAAGGCTTATACTGCGCAACTGGCAATACTGTATCTTTTTGCTTTTCACTTGGCAAAGATAAAGGGGGGCATTAAGGATAAGGTTTTAAGAGAATTTTTAGAAGAATTTAAGAAAATTTCTTTTAAAATGGAGGAGGTCTTTAAAAAAGAAGAGGCAATTAAGAACATAGCGAAAAGATTCTCTAAAGCAAATTGTTTCTTGTATTTGGCAAGAGGTCGCGATTTTCCCAATGCTTTGGAAGGTGCCTTAAAGTTAAAAGAGATTTCTTACATTCATGCTGAAGGATATCCTGGAGGGGAAATGAAACATGGGCCGATTGCTTTAATTGATGAAAAAATGCCTGTAGTCTGTATTATTCCCAAAACAAAACTTTATGAAAAAATGCTTTCTAATATTCAGGAAGTGAGAGCAAGAAAAGGAAAAGTAATTGCCTTAGCTACTTGGGGCGATGAGATAATAAAAGAAAATGTAGATGAGATTTTTTGGCTTCCTCCAGTAGATGAGTTATTTACTCCTTTAATTACAGTTTTACCCTTACAGCTTTTAGCCTACCACATTGCGGTTTTACGCGGTTGCGATGTTGACCAGCCAAGAAACTTAGCCAAGTCGGTAACTGTAGAGTAAATTACTATCCTTGTCAAAAGCCTCTTTTTATGTTATATTTTTATATAAGGAGAGTGATTTATGTCAGAAGAGGTTTATATTCCCGAAGAAAGAAGGTTTAAAATCCGTGGTGATTTAATCATCAATGCAATAAATGAAAAGAAGAAAACCGGTTATTTAATTATTAATCCTTTAACAGGAGAAACACTGCGCTTAAATCAAAGAAATTACCTTATACTACGCCATTTTCAAGGGAGAGATATCACCAGCCTCCAGCAGCATTTAAGTAATAAGCATAAAATTTATTTAACGCGCAAGGCATTGGAAAACTACCGCAACTTTTTCTTAAGTCATTATCTTTTTGAAGATTGCCTCGAAATTTATCTACAGAAAATAACCCTTAGGGAAAAGGAAGCTCTTGCACTTAAGCTGGCGGAGTGGTTGAAGGAGTATGGAGAGAGCCAGAAAGATGGTTTTTCTTGGTTGGAAGAAATGGTTTTAAATCAAGCAATTCAGGCGTCAGGTGAGCGAGACATTTTTAAAGCAATTAGCTATTTCTGCGATTTGGAGAAGTTAAATTCAAAAAACAAAATAGCAAATTGGATATTTAACAGATTAGAAGAAGAGGTGGTTAAAGTTGCAAAAGAGAGTACGGTTATAAAAAAAGAGGGGCTAACTTTGCTTAGACCGACTGTTGCGGGCGTGGGAGTTTTGTTAATTGTGGGCATTTTAGCAGTGAGGATTTTCTTTAGCTCATTTTATTTGTCACCATATAGTAGAGAAACTCTGCGTATTATTAAAACTACCGCTGAAGAATTGATTCAAAATAAGATTCTTGCCTTAACTACGGTGCGCGGGGTAGGTGATAATCTAAAGTAGCCTTACTACGCATGCCAGATTTGTTTTACACTGATAACTTTTCTGCTTCAGGAAATGTTCTATTTTTCTGGTGAGCCCGCCAAGAGTGCTTGTTTTACCGCCTCACCCAGAGCCATAACTCCTTGGATAATTTTTTCTATTCCTACATTTGAAAAGTTTAAACGCAGGCAGTTACGAAGTTTTGCGGAGTCGGTATTAAAAGGAGGTCCCGGAACAAAGGCTACTTTGATAGTAGTACCGTTTACAGAAATTCCCTCACGCGCCAGTTTATTTAGAAGCATGGTTGTGTCTATCTCAGGAGGTAAAGTTACCCAGACAAATAATCCCCCTTCTGGCTGTGTAAAATTTACTCCTTCGGGCATATACTGTCTGAGAGCTTCAATCATTGTCTGGGCGCGCCTTTTATATTCGGGTATGATGACCTGCTGGACATGTTCATCGAGCCAACCACTGGAGATAAACTTAGCTACCAACATCTGCGATAAAGAATTAGTCGGGCCAGCGATTTTTGCTTTTATTTGGGAAAGCTCTTCAATTATCTCCGTTGCACCAACGATGTATCCTATACGTAACCCTGGGGCACATACCTTAGAATTGGAAGTCAAGTAGGTTACTGAGGAGCCATTGTTATCCAGTTCTCGCAGGGACGGCATTTTTTCTCCTTCATACCAACGCACCTCTCCATAAGGGTCATCTTCAAAGATATGTATATTTAGTTCTTGGGCGAGGCTGAGAATTAGCTTTCGGTGTTCTAAGGACATAATCTTTCCTGAAGGATTACCGAAAGTAGGGGTAAGGTAGAAGAATAATTTATCTCCTTTTTCTTGCATCGATTTTAGCGTTTCTTTTAATTGCCACTGCCCTTGGGGTGAATTGAGTAAACTCTCCAAATCAAAATGTATTATCTGTTCTCGGGCATTTTGTAGATAAGGAGAAAAACCCGATAAGGCTCCTATATAAGTAGGAAGGTCAGTAATAATCCGTGTTTTATCTCCATATTTGCCCAGTAATTGACCAATGAGGTCAAGTCCCTGTTGACTCCCGTCCGTCACCAAAACCTCGCCATAAATTCCTCTTGCTCCCAGCCACCCTTTTATCGCCTCTATTAATTGGGGTAGACCCTTTATGGGAGATTCGTTTAAAACTGCTTGCCATTCTTCCGCGGTGAGATTTTCTAAAATATTTTTCATAGCATCGAAAGGAAATAATTCTGCAGCAGGCATGCCTCCTGCAAGAGAGATAATACTTGGGTCTTGCACTACCTTGAGGAGTTGGCGAATTACTGAAGGCCAGAGATTTCTTCCTGTTTGTCCGAACAAGGATTTAACATCCTCCTCGGTAAAGGACAGCCCCTCGTTTTTTAGTTGCCAAGTATATTCTTCCTCATTTAGAGGATTTTTTGATTGATAATCAGTAGGTTGAATTCCGAGAGTTCGGCTTATAAACTCTGAGATAAAAACTTGACTGATACAGTTGGGGTGTAGAGTAAAACCCTGTTTTGCCAGTTCCAGTTTTTTCATTATCCAATAAGGAGCAATGGCAAAACTAGTGCGGAAACCTTGTCCAATTAGATGGGAGAGGTCTTCCAAATAAACCACACGGTCATTGGTATCCATTGATTTTAAAGTTAAGGATTTCTCACCCGTCAGTGGACGAAAAGAGGCATCTTCAACAATAATAGTATTATGATTTTTAGCGATGTTGTAAAGTTTCTGTTTGTTTTCTTGAGTGAGGGACCCTCCTTCTAAGGTATCAGAAAGAAGATAGATGATTTTTACTTTTGAATCTTTTAGTTTTTCCTCCAGTTGCCCGAGGTCACGGTTAAAATCAAAGGCAAATAGTTCTGCTCCCCTTATTTCAAAAGGAGTAAGCATTTCTGGATTGAGGCTGGAATTTGCTTGATAGAGTACGGTATCACCAGGATTGATAAATATGCTCAATGCATTGCGCATTTCCGTAAAACCATCCATAACCAGAATATTCCACTTAGCATCTGTTTGAATCCCCGATTCACGTAAGACCATCGTCGCAATTTGTTTACGTAGAAACTCAAATCCCTGCGAATCTCCATACTGCAAGGCGGCGATTGCCCGACTTCCTCTTTCAAGACGCTGGCCATAATTACCGAATATACTATTAGATATTTCTATGACTTTTTCTGCTATTGTTTGTGATTCTTTGGGTGAATTTAATTCTTTTATTCTGCGCAGGCCAGAAGATAGGAAAAGAGATTTTTCTTGGGAATGTAGTATCACTTCGGGATTTCGTTTAAATTGATAAAGCGGGTTTTTTATAATCAAAGTTAGGGAAAGGATAAAGAATCCAATGATTGTCTTTTTCATAAATTTTTACCTCGCGCAATTTCGGTTGACACAATTTTGATTATGGGATATTTTATATCTAAGATGCTTTATATTATAGCAACTCCTATTGGCAATCTCAAGGACATTACCTTAAGAGCGCTTGAGGTTTTGAAATCTGTTGATCTCATTGCTTGTGAGGATACAAGAAGAACAAAAATTCTTACTACCCATTATGGTATAAATAAACCCCTTTTAAGTTATTATGAATATAATAAAATTAGGCGCGGTAAAGAACTGATTAAATTGCTCAAAGAGGGAAAAGACATTGCTTTAATTTCCGATGCAGGGACTCCGGGAATTTCTGACCCAGGAGCAGGTATTATAAAATTAGCTATAGAAAATAATATTCCTATAACTTTTATCCCTGGGCCAACTGCCTTTGTTGGCGCTTTAGTTTTATCGGGTTTTCCTACCGATAGATTTATTTTTGAAGGATTTTTGCCAGCAAAAGTTGGAGCAAGGAAAAAGAGATTAGAGAGCTTAAAGGAAGAAAAAAGAACCGTCATTTTCTACGAATCTCCTCATCGCTTGTTAAAAACTCTTCAGGATATTAAAGAAATCTGGGGAGATTGTCAAATTTGTGTAGTGCGGGAGTTGACCAAAAAATTTGAAGAGGTAGTTCGAGGAAAAGTTTCTGATTTAATTATTTGTTTCCAGAAGAATTCTCCACGTGGGGAGTTTATCATTGTTCTGAATAAAAAATAAGCTTGACAAAATACGTATAGAAAGCTATAATTTCTAAAAACCTTTTAAGCTCGTCCAGTGAGGCGGGCAAAGGAGTTAAAATGTGTTTTAAAAGAGAGAAAATTGCGCCTGTTGGTTTTAACCAACAGGCTTTTTTTTAGTGGGGTCAATATGCCTTTTCGCGAAAAAGCCAAGATTTTGGATGAGGAAGGAATAAGAAGAATCCTTCTCCGCATTACCCATGAGATCTTAGAGAGGAATAAAGACCTTTCTAATTTAGCAATCGTTGGGATTCGAACAAGGGGTGCTTATTTAGGGGAGAGGATTGCGAAATTGATTGCTGAGATTGACAAGATTACATTACCTCTGGGTGCTCTGGATATTACCCTTTACCGTGATGATTTAACGCTACTTTCCTCTCAGCCCATTGTGCATAAGACAGAAATAGATTTTGATATCACCGATAAAAAAATAATTTTGGTGGACGATGTTTTGTTTACGGGAAGGACGATTAGATGTGCTTTAGATGCTTTAATTGATTTTGGGAGGCCAAAACTTATTCAATTGGCAGTTTTGATTGACCGGGGACACCGAGAATTACCGATACGTGCCGATTATGTAGGGAAGAATGTACCTACTTCTTTAAAAGAGAATGTTAATGTGAAATTGAAAGAAATAGATGGTATGGATGAGGTAGTGATTGAAGAAAAAATAACAGATTAGCACCAAATGATGGAAATGGACACAGATAAAAAAACCGATTGGACACGAAAAGATTTGTTGGGACTTGCGGAATTGTCCAAAGAAGAAATTGAGTTAGTTTTGGATACTGCAGATTCTTTTAAAGAGATTTCCTTAAGACCCATAAAAAAAGTCCCTACCTTAAGAGGAAAAACCATAGTTTTATTCTTCGTTGAACCTTCTACAAGAACACGCACCTCTTTTGAATTGGCTGCAAAAAGACTTTCTGCAGATACAGTGAGTATTTCTGCGGACACATCCAGTATGATTAAAGGAGAAAGCCTCAAGGATACTGCTAAAAACATTGAAGCAATGAAAATTGATGTGATTGTAATGCGACATTCTTCTTCGGGGGCACCGCATCTTTTGGCGAAAGCGGTAGAGGCTTCGGTTGTTAATGCGGGCGATGGTTGCCACGAGCACCCCACCCAAGCACTTTTAGACCTCTTTACGATTAAGGAGAAAAAAGGAAAAATTTCCGGACTTAAAGTAAGTATTATTGGAGACATTCTTCATTCACGGGTGGCACGTTCCAATATTTGGGGGCTTACGAAATTGGGAGCAGAGGTAACAGTCTGTGGCCCTCCTACCTTGATTCCTCCAGGGATGGAAAAGTTTCCCGTAAAAGTTACTTACGATATAAAAGAGGCAATAAAGGGCGCAGATGTTTTAAATATCTTAAGGATTCAACTTGAACGCCAGAAATCAAATTTCTTTCCCTCCTTAAGAGAGTATGCTATAAATTTTGGTATAGACCGCGATAAATTAAAGTTGGCAAAGCCAGATGTTTTAATTATGCATCCTGGCCCGATAAATCGGGGTGTAGAAATATTTCCTGAAGTGGCGGATGGGCCTTATTCAGTAATTTTAGAACAGGTTACTAATGGAATTGCAGTAAGGATGGCAGTATTATATTTAGTATCACAAGAGAGAGAATAAGAAGTTTAAAATGCAAAGTGTAAAGTTCAAAAATTTTGATATTTAGGCTTATGAAGGAAGTAATTCTAATTAAGGGTGGTTATATTGTGGATCCAGGAAATGGGCGAGAAGGAGTTTTTGATATACTCGTGGAAAAAGGAAAGATTGTTAAAATTGAGAAGAATATAAAAGATGAGGGACATAAGTTAATTGATGCGGGGGGGAAATTTATTCTTCCGGGGTTGGTGGATATGCATTGTCATTTGAGAGAGCCGGGAAGAGAGGATGAGGAGACCCTTTTAAGTGGTTCTTTAGCAGGAATCAAGGGGGGGGTTACTACTCTTTGTTGTATGCCCAATACAGAACCAGCTATTGATAATCAGGGAGTTGTGGAATTTATCTATTTAGAGAATAGAAAGATAAAATTGATTGATATTTATCCCGTGGGTGCGATTACTAAGAAAAGGGAGGGTAAAGAATTGGCGGAGATAGGAGAACTAAAGAAAGCAGGGGTAATTGCCCTCTCTGACGACGGTAATAGCGTGATGGATAGTGAGGTGATGCGGAGAGCCATGGAATATAGCAAGATGTTTGATTTATTGGTTATTTCTCATTGTGAAGATACTAATCTTTCCCGCGGGGGCTTAATGAACGAAGGATATCGTGCAAGTTTTCTGGGATTAAAGGGTATTCCGCCGGAGGCAGAGACAATTATGGTAGCAAGGGATATAAAACTGGCGAAGCTAACGAAAGCAAAACTTCATATTGCCCATCTTTCTTGCAAAGAGTCAGTAGAGTTAATTCGCCAGGCAAAAAGAGAAGGTATAAAAGTAACCTGTGAAACTTGTCCCCATTATTTTTCGCTTACGGAAGAAAGTGTTTTAGATTATAATACAAATTGCAAAGTAAATCCTCCCCTGCGTACAGAAGAAGATAAAGAGGCAATTAAGGAAGGTTTAAAGGATGGGACTATAGATGTTATTGCTACCGATCATGCTCCTCATGCTGATTTTGAAAAAGATGTAGAATTTAGCCAGGCAAGTTTTGGGATTATTGGTTTAGAGACAGCTTTGGGAATTGCGCTTAAAGAATTAGTAGAGACAAAAACAATCAACCTTTCTCAGTTGGTAGAAAAAATGAGTTTTCTACCCAGCAAAATATTGGGTTTAGATAAAGGAAAGTTATCTGTAGGAGAAAATGCCGATTTGATAATTTTAGATTTGAATAAATCATGGAAAGTGGAAAAGGAAAAGATAGTTTCTAAGTCTAAAAACTCGCCCTTCCTAAACTGGACATTGCCCGGCGTAGTGGAATATGTTATTTTGGGAGAGAAATTACTTTTGGACAATGGGCGGCTTAACCATTTTGAGTAAAGGAGAAAAGATGAAAAAATTTATTTTGTGTTGGTTTGTTTTTCAGTTGTTATGTGTCTCTATTTCTTTTGGAGAAGAGGTAGCGGAAATTTTAAAAATTGTTCAGGAGAAGGCTAATCAGATAGATAGCTATAAAGGGGAGTTTACTTTGAAAATGGATACCCCCGGAGGTGAAATGTCGATGAAGGGAAGCAGTCTTTTTAAAAGACAGGATAAGATAAGGATAGAAATAGCCATACCGAATATCCCCAATGCCACGCAGTTAACAATTTCTAACGGCGAAATAATGTGGCAGCATCTTCCTTTTTTAAAGGTGGCTTCAAGAATAGATTTGGCAAGTCTAAAGAAAGAATTTGGGGATGCTTATTTCGCATATTCTAAAGAAGATATTTCTAAACCATTGAAGGATACAGAGGAAAGTTCTATAAAATATCTGGGAAAAGAAATGATGGGAGAAAATGAATGTTTTGTTTTAGAGGCGGAACCCAAGCAAGGCACTACCCAAGAGATTCCTTTTTCCCGCCTAAAAGTATGGATAGATACCACTTTAGGAATAGAAAGAAAGACTGTTTTTTATAGTCCCGAAGGGAAGGAAGTCTTCAGTCGTAGTTATGAAAACATTTCTGTAAATATCCCCATTGCGGATACGGAATTTGAATTTTATCCTCCTGAAGGGACAGAGGTTATAGATGTGACAGAGGAGACAAAGCAATATATCGAGAAAGAAAAGAAAGACGTTTACCAACCCTTACCTTCTTCTCCTCAATAAACATCTCTTTTGTTTACGCATGAAGTTTTTGGTTACCCCAGAGCTGGGTAGGTTATGCAGATGGCTACGTATCTTAGGTTTGGATGTTTTTTACGCCAAAAGTGGTAATCGCAGTGAGATAATTTTTAAGGCAATAAAGGAATCGCGCATTATTGTTACTCGTGATAGAAGAATAGGTGAACATCACGGTTTAAAGATAATTTTGATAAAAAGTGATTTTTTAAAGGAGCAGTTAAGACAGTTGATAAATGAGACTAAGATAGAAATAAAACCCGAAGCGATGTTTATGCGTTGCACAATCTGTAACGAAATCCTGGTAGAAATTGATAAAGAAACAGTTAAGGGAAAGGTTCCGGAATATGTGTATGCAACTCAAGAAGAGTTTGTGCAATGTCCTCAATGTAAACGAATCTATTGGGAAGGGACACACTGGGGGCGTATTACCAAGACATTAGAAGAAATAGCAGGGATTAGTTAAATAGTTAAGAGGTTAAGTGGTTAAATTTAACCAAGAGCGAAGAGATGCGAGGAGATGAAAATAATTGCTGATTTCCATATTCATACCAAATACAGTCGGGCTACCTCCAAGGATATGGATTTAGACCATTTAGTAGAATCTGCCCGCTTTAAAGGCATAAATCTTTTAGGAACAGGAGATTTTACTCATTTTTTATGGCTTGAAGAATTACGCCACAAATTAAGTCCTTTAAAATATGGGCTATTTGAATATAAAGGAATAAATTTCATTTTAACTACCGAGGTATCAAATATATATTTTCAAAATGGACGCATGCGACGCATTCACAATATGATATTTACTCCTACTTTTGAGATAGCGGATAAAATAAATGAACATCTTTCCCGCTATGGTAGCCTTTCCAGCGATGGGAGACCTATGCTGGGTTTAAGTGCAGAGAATTTGGTAGAAATAGTTCTAGGGATTAGTAAAGATTGCTTAATAGTTCCAAGCCATATTTGGACACCATGGTTCAGTCTCTTCGGTTCAGAGTCGGGATTTGATAGTATTGAAGAGTGTTTTGGCAAATATACTAAAGACATTTATGTTTTAGAGACAGGTCTATCCAGTGATCCGGCAATGAACTGGAGGCTTTCCTCTTTGGACAGGTTTACTTTAATTAGCAATTCCGATTCTCATTCTCCTTCGCGTATTGGCAGGGAAGCAAATGTATTTGATGCGACGCTTGATTATTTGGAGATTTTAGATATTTTAAAGAAGAAGGATAAAACGAGATTTCTTTTTACGGTAGAATTTTTCCCCCAAGAAGGTAAATATCATTACGATGGCCATCGCAATTGCGAGATTCGACTCTCTCCCCAAGAAACCCTCAAGTTTAAAGGCATATGTCCTAAATGTGGGAAGCATCTTACCATTGGCGTTATGCATCGCGTAGAGCAGCTTGCGGATAGAGGAGAGAATTTCTCTCCCGAAAATGCCATTCCTTTTAAAAAAATGGTTCCTTTGGAAGAAATCATTGCTTCTGCGAGAGGAATAGGGGCAGATACGCAACAGGTGAAACAGGAGTATTTACGAATCGTGGGACACTTGGGCACGGAATTCGATATCCTCTTTGAACTTTCTGAAAAAAAGCTTTACGATACTCTTTCTCCTCAAATAGCAGAAGGGATTATGCGTGTAAGAAAAGGAATTTTAAACATCCTCCCCGGCTATGATGGAGAATACGGGAGGGTTGAGATTTTTAATAAGGAAGAAATAGATAAAAAAGAGAAACAGAGAACTCTGTTCTAAATAAGACCTAGGTTATTAGGAAAGGGGAGCAAATGGGTATAAATAGGGCAAAATTAGTTTTGGAAGATGAAACGGTTTTTGAAGGGAAATTTGCGGGGGCAGGTGGTGAAGCCATAGGAAAAGTTATTTTTAATACCGGTGTGGTAGGATATCAAGAGGTGATAACCGACCCCAGCAATGTAGGTAAGATTATAGTCTTTACTTACCCCCTGATTGGTAATTATGGAGTAAGTCCTAAGTTTAATGAATCTGAAAGAATTTGGTGCCAAGGGTTAGTGATAAAAGAAAAATCACGTATTTTTTCTAACTGGCAGGCAAAAGAAAGTCTTGAATGTTTCTTGGAAAGAAATAGAACCATAGCCATAACTGATGTGGATACAAGGACATTAATGGTTCATTTGAGAGAAAAAGGAGAAATGGGGGGGATTATTGCTTCTGAAAACTCCTCAGTGCTTAAGCTTTTGAGGAAGATAGAAAGTTTTAAAAAAAGAAAGAGCTCTTTCTTGGAGGAAATTTCGATTAAGAAAAAGAGAGTATGTGGAAAACAAAATGCAAAAACAAGGATAGGTATTTTAGATTTGGGGTTAACTAAAAGCATTATTTCGCAATGGGAGAATTTGGGAGTTCAGTTGATTTTGTTACCTTACAGAACTTCTTTTGAAGAGTTGCGGGATTTAAAACTTAATGGTCTAATTATCTCTCATGGACCTGAAGAGGATTTGAAACTTCTAGGGGTTGTAGAGAATATAAGACCTTTGATAGGGAAAATTCCTCTTTTAGGTATCTCTACCGGTTTTCATGTTTTAGCAGAAGCTTTGGGATTGAAACTCAAAAAGATGAAGTTGGGGCATCGCGGATTAAATTATCCCCTGATGAGGCCGGGTTCTCAAAAGGGAGAGATAACAGTACAGAATCATGTTTGGGTGGTAGACCGGCTAGAGGTAGATAAGAAAAAAGAATTAAAAATTACAGGATATAATTTAAATGACCAGACCATAGAAGAAATAGAAAGTAAAAAATTAAAACTAATTGGTATAGAGTATTATCCTCTAAGTTTAGAAGCTGGAAAGCCTCATCCAATTTTCACTAAATTTCTAAGAATGACAGGAAGGTAAGATGGCTAAGCGCAAAGATATCAGAAGAATTTTGGTAATCGGTTCGGGCCCGATCATCATTGGCCAGGCATGTGAATTTGACTATTCCGGTTCGCAGGCTTGCAAAGCTCTAAAAGAGGAGGGGTATTTTACTATTCTGGTAAATTCTAATCCGGCAACTATTATGACTGACCCTGGAATGGCAGACAAAACTTATATAGAGCCACTCACAGTAGATTCGGTGGCAAAAATTATTGCTAAAGAGAAGCCCGATGCGCTTCTGCCTACTCTTGGTGGACAGACGGGACTAAATCTTGCTTTCTTCCTTATGAAAGAAGGTGTTCTTAAGAAATACGGAGTGGAATCTATCGGAGCCTCAGTAGAGGCAATTTCGTGTGCGGAAGACCGCAAGCTTTTCAAAACCGCAATGCAGGATATTGGAATAGATGTGCCCAAAAGCGGTATTGCCCATACAGTTGAAGGAGGAATGGTAATTGGAAAAGAGATTGGTTTTCCACTTATTTTAAGACCAGCATATTGTCTTGGTGGTAGTGGAGGGACAGTGGTTTACAATAGGGAAGAATTTGAATCTGCCTTGGCAAAGGGGTTAGAAACAAGTCCCGTACATCAGGTGTTGGTAGAACAGTCGGTATTGGGCTGGAAAGAGATTGAGTTTGAAGCAATACGTGACTCTGCAGATAATGTGATTATAATTACTTCTATGGAAAATGTTGACCCAATGGGGGTGCATACTGGTGACAGTATGGTGGTTGCCCCCAGTCAGACGCTTACCTATGCAGAATATACAAGTTTTGTCAATTTATGTCGGAAGATTATGCACCGGGTGGGAATTTCCGGAGGAGGAGCAAACATCCAATTTGCTCAAAATCCGGAAAATGGGCATATCGTAATCATTGAGATGAACCCCCGCCTTAGTCGTTCTTCTGCCTTAGCTTCCAAGGCTACGGGTTTTCCTATTGCAAGAGTAGCCACAAAGCTTGCAGTAGGGTTTACGCTTCCAGAAGTAATGAATCAAATTACGGGTAAGACCACATCATTCTTTGAGCCCACTGTAGACTATTGCGTTTTCAAAATCTGCAGGTTTACCTTTGAGAAATTTTCTCGGGCAGAGCGGATAATTGGCACTTCCATGAAGGCGGTAGGGGAAGCAATGTCCATTGGAAGAAACTTTAAAGAAGCCCTCCAAAAAGGGATCCGTTCAATAGAAATTGGACGCTTTGGATTAGGAGCGGATGGTAAGGATAAGATTAGCGATGAAGTATTAAGAAAACCTGATGATAGTCTAATAAAGATGATAAAAGAAAAAATTCGCATCCCTAACGATGAAAGGATATTTTACATAAGATATGCAATCAAAGCAGGGGTTTCTATAAATGAGATTTACGAACTTTCTAAAATTGACCGTTGGTTTCTTGAGAATATAAAAGAATTAATTGAGATAGAAGAAGAAATTAAAAAGTTCAAATGCCCAAGTGCTAAAGGTAAAATTGAAATATCTAGGGATTTGCTTAGACGGGCAAAAGAAAATGGATTTTCCGATCGCCAGCTTGCTTATTTACTAAATACCCGAGAGGAGAAAATAAGGGAATTTAGAAACAAAATGAAAGTGAATCCTGTTTATAAGTTGGTAGATACTTGTGCGGGAGAATTTAAGGCAGAGAGGCCTTATTTTTATTCTACCTATGAGACAAAAGAAGAGGCGCGTGCAGGCAAGAGAAAAAAGGTAATAATTTTAGGGGGAGGCCCAAATCGTATTGGTCAAGGTATCGAATTCGATTACTGCTGTTGTCATGCTTCTTATGCACTGCGTGAAGAGGGGATTGAAAGCATTATGATTAACTGTAATCCCGAGACGGTTTCTACTGATTATGATACCTCTGATAGGCTTTATTTTGAACCGCTTACCTTGGAAGATGTGCTTAATGTGATAGAAATAGAAAAGCCCATGGGGGTGATTGTGCAGTTTGGGGGGCAGACTCCTTTAAATCTGGCAATTCCTCTGAGAAAAAGCGGTGCGCCTATTTTGGGAACTACTGCTGAATCCATCGATATTGCGGAAAATAGGGAGCTTTTCAAACAGATGCTCGATAAATTAGGACTTCTTCAACCGGCCAATGGGACGGC